>JBEDJE010000009.1:0-11048 GCA_041172985.1 Actinomycetota bacterium | reverse complement strand
GTGAACTCGTATCAATACGAGCGATTTGGTGTACAACGACCAGAGCGATCGGCTTCTCTCGTTGCTTCAGCGCCAGGTCTCACCCCTATCGGGGACTTTGGTGAGCCATCTATCAATCTCGCTGAAGATTATGAAACAAATGATTTGCAGGATTTTCCTCCGACGGCATTACCCGAAATCTCTGTATACGAAGTCAGTGATGCAACTCCTGGCGCACGCATCACCAATAACCCCATCGTTGTTTCAGCTGATGGCTCGGGAATGGTTGATCTAGCAGCAGCGGGGCTCATTGATATGCCGTACTTAATGCGCCTGAAGTCATTGTGACTGACAGCAATCGCAAGCGTGCGCACCAATGGCGCGGTTCACAAGAGGTGTGGGGCGCAACCGAAGGTGTCGGACCTGTCACCGATTCATTTGATGCCTTTGATAATCGCTTACCCATTTTCCCTTTGGCGACGGATCGACTAGAGGCCTACTCCATCTCCGAGAACTATTCAGGATCCGTCATGTCGGCCACCGCATATGGCGCCCTGTTGTCATACTTGCCCGAGTACCGACCGAGCAATGCCAACGACGGGAACATCAATACCTCGTGGTCGATTGGCTGGGGCATCAATCCAATCGGCCAAATTTTGACGTATGCAAGCAACCTTGGTCACCCTAAGGTCGAGCACCTCGAACTCATTCCGGCGCAACTATCTTTCGAGCAACGGCAAGTCAATGCAATCTCAGTCAGCGTTGAAGGTTCGCCATGGATCAGTCATGCGATTGACCCGAGCGCTTCAATGACTCGTATTGAACTTGATCAACCTGCGCAGTCAGTGCGCATCAGAATTGACGGAGTGACCGAGAGCGACAATCAACTCCCCGTGGGTTGGGCCGAGGTATTGCCAGCCGCCTTCCAACGCTCCGAAGAAATCACCGTGCCAAGCGATGCAACGATGCTCGTCAAACCAACCACACCTGTTTCCTTTGTCTTCACTCGATTGCGCGCCGACCCGTACGATCCACGACGACAAGACCCTGAGCTTTCAATCAACAGAAATTTCTTCGTCACCAACCGTGGCAGTTTCACAATCAGAGCTCAAGCCACTACGACTGGCGAAGTTGAGGTTAGTTCATCGTGCCGAGATGACCTACTGACTATTGACTACCTGAAGATATTGACAAAGGTAACGCAAGTTCAAGGCTCTACTGTCACCATTGAATCTTGTGAAGATTTCACCTCTGGACGCGGTCTGCGTAATATTCAAACCCCAGCAGATTCACCATTCACCATTAACCAGTTAGTGCTGCGCTCAACACGCGCCAAAGATGCTTCGCTTTCAATCACCACCCCAACGAGTGACACGCGCACCAACCGAACAACTTCCATCAATTCATGTACCAGCGGATGCTGGCTTGAATTGAACGACGGTTGGAATATTGGCTGGGAAGGATCTTTGGCAGATCAAACTCTCGCCGACCCCGTTGCTAGTGCGGGTGGACGCTTGCTCTGGAATCTCCCTGCGACCCCAGACAACACCAAGTTTGAAACAAATTGGACACCACAAAAGCGCATGTGGATCGGTATCGGCGTGACATTGTTCGGATTGCTTTGTGCCCTCGTAGTTCTCGCCTTCCCCCTATTGCGCCGGCGAACTTTACGTGCCGACCCTGAAACAATGACTCAACCAGTTTTGATTTATTCAGCAATCACGGTGATCACGAGTGCCGCCATTGTCGGCGCATTAGTGATCTCCCCGTTGTACGGACTCTTTGCTGGACTCGTCACCGCCGCAACCTTGCGATCGCGGTCAATCCATAAGGCCGGGCTGGCACTCGTTACCCTCGGCATGTTGTTCCTGATCGCCCAGCAAATCCGCACCGGAGCAGTTCCGAGCTTTGGATGGCCATCAGTATTCCGGCGTTCTCACCAGCCCATTTTGCTGGGACTGGTACTCATAACCATCGATTCTTGGAGTGCTACGCGTTCCAAATCTGACAAACCCGTCGTCTCAACCGCTAGCGTTTCAGAATTGTGAGCACCAAAGTTCGTCCATGCCTCAGTGTGGTCATCCCTTGCTACAACGAAGAAGCAACGATTCAATCACTCGTCAATTTGGTCCTTGATTCAAAATGGGTCGCGGAGATCATTGTCGTTGATGATGGTTCCAAAGATCGGTCCCGTGAGATTTTGGCGAGCATTGACAATGCGAAGGTGCGCGTTGTTCTTCACGATGTAAATCAGGGCAAGGGCGCAGCTTTACGCACGGGCTTTCAGCACGCCACATCCGAATTCGTGATCGTTCAAGATGCCGACCTCGAATACGATCCATCTGAGTACCCACTTGTTCTTGAACCACTTCTCGACGATCGTGCCGACGTTGTCTTTGGATCACGATTCTTAAGTGGTCGCCCTCACCGAGTCCTGTACTTCTGGCACAGTCTCGGCAATAAATTCTTGACGCTGATGTCAAACATGTTTACCGACCTCAATCTCACCGACATGGAAACCTGTTACAAGTGTTTTCGGCGCGAAGTGATTCAAGCAATCACCATCGAAGAAAATCGTTTTGGATTTGAACCAGAAATCACAGCCAAGCTAGCCAAATCCCGTGTGCGCATTTACGAAGTCGGAATTTCATATTCGGGTCGCACGTACGACGAAGGTAAGAAAATTGGCTGGCGCGATGGTGTTCGCGCTGTCTATTGCATTGTGCGGTACTCAAAAGTTGGCGACAAACTCGGACCGCTATTGAAGCGCTAGTTCTTTCGTTCGCGAAACTTTTTTTGTACCAATTTCACGACCTGATTCAAACGATGTGAAATTCCCCATCGTGTCACGAGCAACATTGACTCAATAATGATGCGACCAGACATCTTTGAAGTTCCATTTTCACGGTCAATAAACAAAATGGGGACTTCGCTGATCTTGAGTCCGCGACGCGAAAGTCGAACTACTAGCTCTGAGAGAAATGCGTAACCCTCGGCCTTGGTGGTTTCGGGAGCAATCGCAGCCAGCGCTGACGATCGATAGGCGCGGAATCCCGATGTACAGTCGCGAACTTTGACTCCCAACACTGCACCCGTATACAGATTGCCCCAACGAGAAAGCAGACGGCGATGTAGTGGCCAATTCTTGGTGCCACCGCCGCTCACATATCGAGATCCGATCACCGCGTCTGATCCAGACTCAATCGCCGCGAGCATTGCCGGAATCGCTAATGGATCATGCGAGAAGTCCACGTCCATCGAAACTACGACATCAACTCCTTGAGCAATCACATGAGTGAAGCCTTGCCGATAAGCGCTTCCCAGACCCTGTTTACCGGGACGATGCAATACTTCGATCCCGCCCATTTCACGAGCGCATCGTTCTGCAATATCGCCAGTTCCGTCGGGGCTGTTGTCATCAACGACGAACAAACGGGCATCCGGCAAGACATTGCGCAATTGCGTCAACAAACGAGCGATGTTCTCGCTTTCGTTATAAGTGGGCAACACAACAGCAACGAGCACAGGTTCCTACTCTAGTGATGTCACAGGTACGCCAGGTGCCACCGAGTACATCGCCACTGGTTGACCCAATGAAATGAATGTACGAACCACCGTTGCAATCTCATCGGGAAGCGGGGGTTCAGCGAATATCAATGAAGCCCCAGGCACCTCGAGAGCAGCCACCAGATCATCGCGCCCCGCAGCCGTCAACATCGCGGCCACATCAATCAGCAAACTTTGAGCCAACACTTCTTCGTCTTCAGACCGCGGGTTCGCTTCGCCGAGTTTTGTCAAAGCAGGATCGGCGTCAGCACGCTTGATGGCCGGACCAACGACCACCCAAAGAATTGTGTCGACGTCGTTCTCATCGCGTACTCGATGCGGAAGAGCTGCCGCCGCTCGAAAGAACTCGACTCCGACATCAAAACCCTGTCGTTCAAGTTCGAGAACCGACCCAAACCCAGTTGCATCCAAGGTGTACGGGTCATACATCTTCAGCAAGTAACGCGCGTCCTGATCCAGATTCTGAACTACTTCAGGAATCAGGTCAGCCAATATTCGTGATTCGGTCTTGCCCGGAAGCTTGACTCGATCAGCAGTTTGTACAGCACTCACGATGACCACACCCACCAAGATGAGCCATGCACCTGTGCCGATCGCTTGAAACGACACGCGAGAAATGCGCACCCTCTCAAGAAGTCTGTACGTCCGCACAAGAAAGAAGACTGAAGTCGTTGCAGTCACAACCGAGAGAATCCAAAACCACCGAACGGTGTATTCGTAATAAGGTCCGAAGATCCGCAGGATTGAGAACGATCCGAGAAGAACGAAGCCCGCCATCATCATCTGCCATCGGAACATCGCAGATTGATCAGCTTTCCTCACTTTCCAGGTAGCCCAGAACCATAAAGAAACCATCAGCAAACACCCGATATAGCGTGCCCCACCTTCAGCCGGAGCATCTGCACCTGGCCCCGACAACCACAGCCCGAAAAGGTTGAATTGTGTGGCAATAATCTTCGCCGCTTGGGTAACTCCCATAGCTGGCTCAGATGGGCTGACAAAATGTTCCAACAATATTGAGACGTTGCCTGGCTTGCGTCGAAGTTGGTCAATCACAACGGGCAACCAGACCACCAACAATGCGGTCAATCCAAAGATCAAGCCCTGTCGGACTCTGCTCCATGGTTGATGACCAGTCAAGTCTTGTGAACGATATTCATCACGAACCCAAACGACGACTGCAGCGGCTAATGCTCCTACAACGAGCACCGCATAACCCGCGTGACATTGAATGCAATAGCTACCGACAACGATCGCACCGACGAGCGCTAACTGTTTTTGTCTTGCACTTCCCATGGGAGCAACAAGTTCTCCCACCAAGAAAATGAAAATCATGAAGGGCAAAATCGCTAGCCATGGATTCCATGGTTCAATCATGAAATCGGAGCCGGACGCCCGTATCACCACTAGCGCAGCCAATGCAGTCAACATGGCCAAAAGTCGCCCGCCTCGATGCACTGCTAGCCGCACCGCGATGATGACAGACACAATATGCACACTGGCTGCCGCAGCCAAGAGAGCATGGCTGCTTCGTCCACCCAACAGATAAACAGGCAGCATCGCGACCCACAAGCCTGGTCCTGGATGCGAACCTTGCAACCCAGAATCGCTCACGATCCGACCAGCGGCTCCGACCAAAGGAGGGTTACTCAAAAAGCCACGCATGTGCAATTCGGCTTGAGCCATATCGCCGGCAGGAAACCAGGCGTCGCCACTCAACATCGCAATGACAGCAACAATGATCGGTGTCACCGCCAACAACGAAACGACAACCACGAAAAGCCACATTGAACGACGGGGCGCGGCCAGCAGTTTCTTCAGCAAATACTTCATGTTGTGTTTCTCACTATTGGCCGATTCAGGACTTGTTGGTACAAGGGATGCAATACCCCTGCAGCCAGAGCATCCCAGGTCAACGTCCGAGCCCGCGATTCTGCTTGCAGAGACAATGTCGCACGAAGCGAATCATCGAGTAACACGTCCGTGAGTACACGGCCAAGATTCTCTAACGGCGCCAATAGCCCGGTCTGTCCATCGAGCACTGAACAACGATGACCGCTGATATCAGTCGCAACAGCGGGAGTACCGCAACCCGCTGCTTCGGTGAGAGCCAATCCCCAACCTTCTGCCAACGACGCGCTCGCGATCACCCAAGCTCGACGATAGTGATCACGGAGTTCTTCTCTGGTCACTCGACCAAGAAGCGTCACCCACTCATGGGCGTTATTGCGATCAATCCATTCGGTAATTTTTGTTCGGTCTGGACCATCTCCGACCAAGGTTAAAGTGGCTCCAGGAACGAATTGTCGAGTCATTTGCACTTGCTCCATGAGGTCAACAAATCTCTTGACCGGAGCCTGCCGTCCAACAGCCACAATGGAAGGGTGCGTCGTCTTTGTTCCGCCTGCTGAAAAGAAATCGTCGACCCCAACTGGCCCGGTCGTCACCAATTCGGGCTTCCAACCCAAATGAATCAATTCTTCTCGAGTGTCGTCAGATGTCGTCACAGTTGGAGTTCGTCGATAAAACGGTGGAGCAAACTTCGTTTCTAGTCCTCGACCAATCGCGGCAAGCGGCGGAGAGAACATCTGATTCCACATCGGACCGTGCACATGATGCAGGATCAAAATACGTGGACGCCGACACCACAGTGGCGACATCCACGGAACGCCATTCCAGATTTCGACAAGTGCGTCATACTTGCCCATGCGCCCGAAGACTTCGCCGAGCATCGTTCGCGGGAAAACCGACATACGGCCTCCTTGGCGAATAACTTCGTAACCACTTCTGGTCGCCGTCGCGGGTTGACCCGATGCATGCGACGTTCGATGCAACACAGATAGCCCAGCTTGTTGCCAACGGGTCATGAACTCATGGGCGTGATCTTCAGATCCGCCAGCTTCGGCATCATCAAAGTCGCGCCACGCCAAGACATGAATTCGCCTGACACCGCGACTCAACATGGCCGATGCCATCTCAGGCACCGTCAAGTCGGCCATCACAAAACCTTCGCGACAATCATGCGAGCGACTCGTTGTTGCCCAGCCAATGTCAATCCATCGGAATCTCGCACAATCACATAGCCAATACCGTTCTCGTCGGGAACGCAGTCATCCCACCACAAGCAATCAACGCGTTCATCAACACCCGCCAACAGATCCGAAGGGTCAACCACGACTTGCCCAAGTTCAATCAAGGCAATCACAACGGGATCTGCCGGCTGGGCGAGACCGGTCACAACAACCGAGTGAGCAACGCGCGAACCTTCAAGCGAATCCTTCACTTTCTGCGCAGCGAGTTCTGGTGACACGTCGCACGACTCAAACGACATCGGAGCATCTAAAGAGACCACGATCCCAAGAGTTGGTTGAATCTCGGTTTGGTCCAGAACCGCGACCAATTCGCACCATGATTCTGGGGCGTCAACCCAAGCGACGGTGAGACCCTCTTCAACAAGGCGACGACTCACCACTGTTTGTGCTTCCTTCAGGTCGCCATTTCCAATGACGAGCACCGATGGCTCTGATGCCGGGTCCCCCGCCCCGACGATTCCGGGCCACCACCAATACAGCAGAGCCGCCACTGCGATAAATAGCGATATAACCACTCTCAGTCGCTGCTGAGGGAACACTTGAAAAAGGCGGCGAAAGGTATCCACGACATCACGAAAGTACCACCTATCCAGCCCTTTTTTGGTCATTACTCGGGTCGGAAAATAGGCCGCAAAATAGTCACGAACAGCCTGATCAACTCCCCGAGCATGGCTACGTCACTGTCTAACATTGAGGAATCAGTTCGCCCGCACTTTTCTCAGCCATTCGCCGTCCCGCCGCATTCCTCGGAACTGCAAGCTTCATTCGTTTGTGCGTCTTGGTCGCCGACCTCAACGAAGGCGCGTCATCTGGCCGTTGGTTTGATGTCGCCTTTTTCCTCGTCGTGTTGTATCCGCTGTTCATGATCGGTCAGGTATGCGGACACCATCTCTGCCCCGAGCCGTCAGTTCGACGACGTATCGGGACACTCATTTCGCTCATCTATGTGACTTGGTGGTGCGTGCTCGTCGGCTCACTGGTCACCCAACCTCAACTTGACGTCACACCTCGTCGACTCATTCAGACCGTGCTCCTCTTTCGACATAGTCAGCCGTACGTCGGCCCAGCGGTCGGATTCTCTGTTGTCATTGCGGCTCTAGCGATCATTGCCACAATCATTCGTGGCCGTACATCAACATTCACAACACACTCACAGCCCGTCATCACCTCAAAAACCACCAACAAAGTTTTCACGGTCTTTGCTTATCTTTCGCCCGGCCTCTTTCTCTTTTCGCAGTTATCAATCGATCTCATCACGCGACAACATGTGGAGCGGATCACCTTAAATTCCGAAGGCAATGTGTCAACTCTTGTCGGACCCCAGCTCACCAGTTTCTTGTGGGCGCTCGTCACAGCATTCGCATTGGGCATACTGCTCAGCATCGGCATATGGCTTATCGCGAACATCGCAAAAACCGGCAAGATCGCTGTCCCGCGATTTCGTACTTCGTATCTCGGACTTCTTGCACTCGCACTCATTGTTCGTCTCGGAACATTGCTCGTCGTTGCTCCGACACGCACCGATGGTGGAGATCCGCTTTTCTACCACTCAACGGCAAATTTTCTCGCAAAGGGTCTTGGCTTTCCAGAACCCTTGAACTTCATCGCTTATCAACGTTGGAATGCCAGCGCATTGCACGGTCCGCTCTACCCCATTGTTTTGTCAATCAGTTCTCGCTTAGGCGGAACAACGTATTTCGATCATAAATTCTTGTCGTTACTCATTGGCACAGCCGTTGTCGCCCTTGTCGGCTTAGTGGCTCGAAGGGTTGCTCCAAACAAACATCGAAATTCCATCGCACTCATTGCAATGTTGTTCGCGGCGGTTTATCCCAATCTCTGGCTAGTTGATGGCGTCATGTTCCCCGAGGGACTCATGGCGCTCTGCACAACCGCTGTCGTGTACGCCGCCTATCGGTGGAGGGACTCAGAAAAAGCCGGACATCGCTATGTATGGGCAATCGCTATGGGTGTTCTTGTTTCGCTTTCTGCCCTCACGCGAGGCGAAGGACTCTTATTGGCAGTGTTGATCATCGTCCCATGGATCCTCATGCGACGCGACATTCCCTTACGAAACCGAATCAAAAATATTTCCCTGGCTGCACTTGCAAGTTTGTTGGTATTGGCACCATGGTTTATTCGTAACTCACAATCGTTCAATGTTCCCGTGCCTCTTTCAACGAACGGCAACGAACTCTTCGTTTATGCAAACTGCGATGAAGTGTATTCAGGAAAGTATCTGGGCTTCTGGCAGTTTGATTGCCAAGAACAATTACGTCGAAGCGGTATTGATGCGACCGGCGACGAGGCCGAGAAGTCCCTGTTTTGGCGCGAGATCGGTTTTGATTACGCCAAAGAGCACATCAGCGAACTTCCCAAAGTTGTCGCAGCACGTGTCGGACGTCAGTGGGAGTTGTACCGACCTTTCCAAAACGCAGATTTCGCTTATATCGAAGGCCGTAACGGTGACGCCGCGTACGCCGGCCTATTCATGTATTACGGTCTCGCTGCTGCGGCGCTGTACGGAGCGTTTTTGATTCGTAAACGCAAAGCTGGGTTGTTACCGCTCGCGGCATTATTCATCAGCGTCACCTTGACGGCCATGTATGCCTACGGCACAACCCGTTTCCGAGTTCCCGCCGAACCAGCATTGTGTGTATTGGCTGCAGTCGGCATCTTCCCATTGCTATCGAGAATTCGAACAAAGTTCGCTATGTCCGACTCACATGCCGAGTCATCTCCGCCGACCGAAACCAATTCTTTTGTTCACGGCGGCAACGTCCACATTGCGAATATCTTCCGTAGAACTTCGCGCCGTACTTGGGCCTCATTTGCTGTTGTGGGATCCGCCATCGCGGTTGCATTACCAGCCTTGTATCGAGCAGTTGGTTCGTCCATGGAAGAGGGCTTTATGCTCGTCTTCCCCGAACGGGTCATCAAAGGCGATATCGCCAACGTTGACTTCTTGCATTTGTATGGTCCGGGATCACTCCATGTCTTGTCTTCGTGGATGCAGGTTTTCGGCGTCAATTTGACCGCAGAACGATCTTTCGGACTATTGCAGAACCTCTTGATCGTTAGTGGGTTAATGGTTCTCACCCGACCATGGGGAAAGAAACTTTCAACTCTCGTCGGCCTGTTCTCTCTCATATTCGTTTTCACTCCGGTCGGACTACAGGCATTGGCTTGGAACGGTGGAGTCGGCATTGCTCTGTGGTCGGTCATCTTTACGATTCGTGCTGTTCATCGCACCGAACTACAACTCGCGTCACGCGCAACCTGGGTCTTGGCCGGATTGTTCGCCGGCCTTGCGTTAACTTTCCGACCCGATCTCGGTCTTGCTCTTCTTTTGGTATTTGCTTGGGCCTTATGGAAGCGACCTCAACGCACTTTGCTGTACTCGGCTGGTGGAGTCATCGTCGGCTTAACCTCATTGTGGATTCATGTAGTGCAGGCTGGCCCAAGTGCGATCGTTCGTGGAATCATTCTTGACCCAGTCATTCATCTGCGGCCAGGACGAGAACTGCCCAGTCCGCCGAGTTGGTATTACCTTCAAGGTGCGTTGCAAGTCATTAGTGAAAAGTTTGCTCCGTGGTGGGGACTTCCTTCGCTCTCTGCACCGAAGCAGTTGTTCATCTGGTTCTTCATGCTTCCGATCGTCGCCTTATTCGTCACCTTGGTTGCTTACCGTCTACGAAAGCGATCCTTTGCACCTGTCCCGCAACGCTTCACAACTCTGTTTGTCGCGGGATTGTTTGGAATCGGCTTACTGCCTCAAGCTTTCCAGCGACCCGACAGCGCGCACCTATTGTGGGTGTCGCTGATTTCTTGGCCGCTTTTGCTGATAGCGCTCTACGAAGTCATCGGCATGCGCAGTCGTGGCATCCATCCGACGGTCCGAATTGTGACGGCAACATCAAGTTTGGCTCTCATCATTTTGCTGGTCTGCCCGTTTTACACAGTGCGCACCTACACCGATCTCGTATGGCGAAGCATCACTGGCAAAACCGAGGTTCTCGAGATCTCGCGCGGAGATCGATTCTTCTATCTCGGCGACACGCGACCATATCTGGCAGCCAGTGAAGTCATCAACGATCTCGACCGACTTTCCGAGCCAGGAGAACGTCTTTTCGTAGGACCAGTCGACCTTCGTAATACTTCTTACAGCGACGCGTACTTTTACCACCTGTTCCCCGATCTCACGCCGGCAACCTATTTCATCGAAATGGATCCTGGTTTGGCCGACACCGAAGGATCGGGTTTAGACGCCGAAGTTGCCAGTGCTGATTGGCTATTGCTGACTCGCTTTTGGTCAGAATGGATTGAACCGAATGAGTCAACGAAGTTCGGACCCGATGCACCGAATCAAGTTGTTGAAAACAACTTCTGTTTACGCGGCTCATATCAATA
>JBEDJE010000008.1:0-11234 GCA_041172985.1 Actinomycetota bacterium | reverse complement strand
GCCTTCTTCTTTGCTGCCATGGGAATATCCCTTTCTGTTTGTTATTGCTTATTTGTTTGGATTAAGAATCGCTTTGAGCGTCGAGCTCGCAGTGAACTTCATTTGGCGTGACGCAGGAGACTCCATCGAAGCACCTGTCTGCGGATTACGAACCGTGCGGGCGGCACGAACTTTCGTGGTGAACGAGCCGAAGCCCGGCCATGCCACTTTGTCGCCTGTCTTGGTCGCATCCACTAGCTGGTCAAAAAATGCACCCAGCGTGCGCTCGGCGTCCGCCTTGCTCACGTCGGCACTTTTTGCCACTGCGTCGATCAACTCTGCCTTGGTCATTCGGATTTATCCTTCTCAGTTCTCGGGTGGAACTCTCCTCATTTGATACGCATCGGAGAGCTATTACAAGCATTGATTTAATTGCATATGCAACAAGCGCGCCGGTGTACCTGCGAGTGGCGCAATCGAACCGATAAAAAGCGTCGTGAACGGTCGTGACACAAGCCCATTCCTCGACGAGCAAAGACAGTTTGCCACGCACCCTCAACACGGTGGTGGATGCTCGTAGGTCACCGCTGTCTCTTTGAATCAGCAGACCAATGCCGACCCAAGCCGCACCGAACATTCACAAAATGTTTGCTCGAAAATCCCGCATGGTGGTGTCCGACTCAGCCAAACTGAGATGACAAGACAGAGCGAGCTCGCCAACATAGAGGAGATTCGGTGACGAAACTGCTGAGGGCCAAAGAACTCACAAACAGCCAAGGTGACGACGATCAAGTTGAGTCATCATCTAGAACCTCTCCCCAGCACGAGAAACCTTCGCCACCTCAAATCCGAGTGGTCCTTGATACTTCGGTGCTCATCGCCGATACGAATTGCCTCCTGGCTTACCCTGACTGTGACATCGTCATTCCCCTAACAGTTATTGAGGAATTAGATGGTTTGAAGAGTCGGCCCGATGATGTCGGCCGTGCTGCTCGGGCTGCGCTGCGTGGTCTCGAAGAGATCCGAATGAAAGCTGGTGGATCACTCGCTCATCCAGTTCGGATTCATCCAGAAGGTGATGAAACGTCGAACAATGCAACTGTTCACATCGAGATCAATGGCATTCAAAAGCACCTTCTCAACGAGCACGGGCTTGATTCGAATAAGGCGGACAACCGAATTATCGGCGCCGCACTCGGTCAAGCGAACTACGCCCCGACCCACATGGTTTCAAATGACGCCGCGCTTCGAATCAAAGCTGCACACTTGGGACTGACGGCTCACGAGCATCAACTCGTCGGTCGCCAATCGTCCTCGCGGCCGCTCGGCTGGATCACGGTTGACTGCTCAAGCGAGCTCGTCGACGAGTTGTATGACGGTCGTTCTGTTGATGTGGCCGAAGTCGCACCCACCGGATCGCTCGCCGAAAATTCTTTTGCCATTTTGCGGTCTGGCTCCCAATCGGCCATGGCTCGATGCATCGATGATGCCTTGCATCTCATTCCACAAGCATCCCCCGAGGCATGGGGCCTTCGGTCACGATCGAAGGAGCAACGGTTCGCTCTCGAGCTACTTCTTGACCCCGAAGTCAGTGTGATCGCATTAGATGGACGCGCCGGAACCGGAAAGACAGTCCTCGCCATCGCTGCTGGTCTCGACCAAGTCGTCGAACAACGTCGATACGAGAAACTGGCGGTCTACCGACCTTTGGTTCCAGTCGGTCGCGCTGACGTCGGATTCTTGCCTGGTGGCCTTGATGAAAAGCTCGACCCCTGGATGTCGGCGATCCACGATGCCATCGTTGCCTTGACCGATCAGCGGTCAAATCGCGAAGCACGAACCATGATCGACGAGCTCATCGCTCGCAATCAGTTGTCGCTTGAATCAGTGACATTCCTGCGGGGACGCTCATTACATCGACAAATCGTCGTCGTCGATGAGGCTCAAAACCTTGAACCAACCACTTTGAAAACAATCCTCACTCGTATCGGCGAGGGCACGAAAGTGATTTTCACCGGGGATACCAGCCAAATTGATGCCCCTTATCTAGGTGAATCGAATAATGCGCTTGCGGTGTTAATCGGGGCCTTCCGAGGACAAAAGTGTTTCGGCCACATCACCTTGACGTCGTGTGAGCGCAGCGAAGTCGCCTCGCTAGCCGCCGAACTCTTGTAACCCGCTAGATCCACTCACCAATAACCAATCTGGCCGACCCGGCCAACCCATCTGCCAGTCCAGTCCGGCCTATGTGACTTTCGCCCAATTACAAAAAACACTTGACGGTTGGCCTTTTCGGTTTTAGTGTTAAATGCGTACGGCGAGGTCTTGCCCCCTCTTGATCTCGCCGCCCACCCGATATCGGTGGCGAAGTCACAAACTTCGCCACCGATACCCCCAACTCATATATCTGAAAAGGCAGCGTGACATGTCAGCTCTTGAAGCCTTCGAATTCAATGTTCAGCCATCGGTGAACTGGATGGATGATGCGGTATGTAAGGGTCGAACCAAATTGTTTTTCGCCCCTAAGGCCGAGCGGCCCCAAGCTCGAGTGCGTCGCGAGGCCCAGGCCCGCTTGCTCTGCATCACTTGCCCGGTCAATGACAGATGCCAAGTGTTCGCTCGCGACAATCGCGAATACGGATTTTGGGGTGGCGAATCTGAGGAAGAGCGTCATCTCGCCGGGTACACCGTCGCAGCACCAATCGGTATCCGGGCGCGAGGAATGCGCTCCGTTAGTTGATCATTTTCGACTGACCCTCCATCTAGGGTGACGGCAGTGAATCCGTCAACTCATGAAGCGCCAGCCAACTTCGCCATCGTCGATATCGAAACGACGGGTCTCAGAGTCAAAGATGACGAGATTCTGCAAATCGCGGTGGTCCTTCAAGATTGGAATTCCGAACCCACAAATTCATGGTCGACATATGTGCGCCCACCACGTTGGCTCTCGCGAGAACTCGGTCCACATCATGTTCACGGAATCAGTCGTCGGCATCTGGTTTTCGCATCGACTCCTGCCAAGGCCATGAAAAAATTCGCCGACCTGACGGCTGGGCGCATCGTCGTTGCTCACAACGCCGAATTTGATACCAGTTTTTTACGAACGGCAGCAGCCCAACAAAACATCGACCTTCGCTGGCAAGGAGTCGTATGCACGCTCAAGTTGTCCCGCAAACTCGATCCTCAGCGGCAACAGACGCACAAATTGGCAACACTGTGCGAGAGATACGGAATCGATCTCACACATGCCCACGATGCCCTGCACGATGCCACGGCAACAGCGCAACTTCTGCCTCATCTACTCCGCGGCAATGGCGTGAGTGATGCCGAGGGAATTCAGCCTTTTTTACTTCCGTAACGACTCAGAATGGTCCGAGCCGTGTCAGGACCTAGTTGTTGCCAATCAACTGGCGTGACGACAATTGCCCGTGCGCCGAGACGCACCAACAGGCGCTGCATCCAGCGTTCGGTATTCGCTACTACTTCAACGTTCACCCAATCGGCATGTTGAACGACTTGACCAGTCGGGGCAACACCGATGGACACACCTGGATACTGTTCAAGCACCCACAACCAGGCCGGGTCGATTTGCAAGGTGACCTTGCGTTGTTCTTCAGAGTTGGCAAACCATTCATCGCGAGGTGTCACGACAACTTGGTGTGACTCGCCCGTCACCACGACTTGATCAAGACGATCAAGCCTGAATGTCCGCTCGGCTTTTACCTCTAAATCGTGGGCTCGCAGGTACCAATGATCCTGATCGAGGAAAACTTCGAGTGGGGCAACTCGACGTTGTGCTGATTGACCAGTGGCCACTGACCAATAGTCAAATTCGATCACCATTGCGTCACGAATTGCTCGACTCAAGACTTCGACCGACTCTGGTGTTTCGAGTTCGACCGCAAAAGAATCACGGACATCTACATCAATCGCCTCGGCAACTTTGGCCAGCGCCCGCGACAAAGCACCCGATGTATCGACGCCTGGCAATTGTTGGGCGGCCGTCGCCGAAGCAATCAACGAAAATGCCTCTGGCACTGTCAACCGCAATGGGCGCTCGAAATACTTCGGAATTCCAAAGTGCACTTCGTCATCATCAACCCAGAGATCGATGAGGTCACGGGGATCTTGTGAGACTCCGCACATTGATACGAGAGTTAAATCGGCCACTAAGTCAGCAACTGTCATCCCGAAATGATCGGCCATTTCTTGAGTGGAAACAGTTTGTCGTTCCATCAGCCACGGCAACATCACCAGCAACCTGCGCAAACGAATATTGACAGGACGAGGGCCACGACGAATCATGATGCACCTCCGACCGCTAGATCAGTGAGCCAGTCAATGACATGTTGACGAAGCTTTGCCGGTTCGAGAACTTCGGCCCGGTCGAGAAAGCCCAAGAGCCAATGTTCAAAGGCTTGAACGTTGGCGCACGGAATCTCAAATATTGCCGAGCCATCACTGTTGCGCTCAATTAAAGATTCATCCCCGTATTGACCCAGCACATGGTTGACATCAGTGGCATCAATTCGCACTTTGGCTATGTCGCCGCCAACATCGATTGAATCGGGCAACTCCTTGAGATCTGTCGGAAACGAGGTTCGCACATCAAAATCAACTGGACGTTCAAAGGTTTCGCCTTCAGCGACAACGACGTCGCCGATAATTCGATCAACACGAAATGTTCGCATATCTCCAACTGAACGATCATTCCCGACTAAGTACCACCAGCCGGACCGCGCTAACAAACCAAAAGGTTCGAGTACACGAGATCGACCGTTGTAGGTAAATGACACAACTTTTTGTCGGCTCATTGCCTCATGTAGCGCCGGCAGTTTTTGATCAACTGGAAGTGTTGCTTGGACCGCTGGCTGTTGTCTCGGAGTTGAGCCCGAGTCCATATCTACTTTCCACAAAGCTTCTTCGCCCCATGATTGACCCATACGCATTGCCGACACCGCAACTCGCAGAGCCGCCGCTTCATGACCGGTGAGTTCGAGGTCGCCTAACTCATATGAACTCCGCTCAATGCGGTATCCCATCATGCCGGCTTTGTCGCCACCAAGAACTTCGGAGTCGATCGGAATCCCCTCGTCACGCAAAATCGCTTTATCTCGCTCGAACGCCGCTCGCGCCGCCACCAAATTTTCGGGGTACTGACCTTTGAGATCATTGCGAATCTCTTCAAATGAAAGATGACGTCGCGTTGAAAGAAGTAGCGCTAATAAGTTCGTGACTCGTTCAAGTTGATGCACAGTAAGTGAGACCTTATTGAGTGGGTGGATCGTCAATGGAACGATGTTGAGCGAACCAAGACATCAAAGTGTGGGTTGATGAGTCAAGTTCTCGGTGATCTTGACTCGGAGAATCTGTGAGCCGTACCCCCAAAGATGTCGCCAACTCTTTGCCGATCTCGACTCCCCACTGATCAAAACTATTGATATCCCAAATTGCGCCCTCAAAAAATACGACGTGCTCATAGAGCGCAATCAATTGACCAAGAATCGCTGGTGTCAACTTCTGGGCAACGATTGTTGTGCTTGGCCGATTGCCGTCAAACACACGGTGCTCACGATGCTGTTGATCGGGAAGTTGTTCAATGCTGCGACCAAAAGCCAGCGCTTGGCTTTGAGCCAGCATGTTTGTAAAAAGAAGTTCAGTTCGTTCGCGATCACTTTCAGTTGACCGCGCAAAGCCAATGAAATCAACTGGGACAATGTCCGTCCCCTGGTGCAACAGCTGCATGAAAGCATGTTGACCGTTAGTGCCTGGCTCACCCCAAATCACTGGCGAGGTCGGGTATCTCACGCGTGACCCGTCTTTGCGGACACTCTTGCCGTTGGATTCCATGATGAGCTGTTGGAGATAGGCAGGGAAACGGCGCAGATCATACGAGTACGGAATAATTCCTCGGCTTCGCGCGCCCAACGCCGCGGTATTCCAAACATTCAGCAAGGCCAAAATGAGTGGCGCATTGTCACGACCCTCGGAGCGGCGCGCATGGAGATCCATTTCATGCATCCCGCCAAGAAATTCACCAAATACCTCTGGACCAATCGCGATCATGACTGAAAGTCCGATGGCACTTGGCACTGAGTAACGACCGCCTACCCAATCCCAGAATTCGAACATGTTTTTCGTGTCAATACCAAAGGCCTGAACCGCTGCCGTATTTGTACTGACTGCGACAAAATGTTTCTCAACTGCAGCCTCGCCGAGTTGAGACACCAACCATGCTCTGGCGGCTCTCGCATTTGCCAAAGTTTCCACAGTGGTAAAAGTCTTTGACGCAATGACAAAAAGGGTTTCCGCTGGGTCAAGCCCGCGCAGATTGTCCGCCAAATCTGCAGGGTCGACGTTGGCAACAAAACGACAATCAATGTCGCCAGTGCGATCTGAACGCAATGCCTCGTAAACCATGACGGGGCCAAGATCGCTGCCACCTATTCCGATATTGACGACAGTACGAATGCGGAGACCAGTTGATCCGAGATGCTCTCCTGATCGGACACTTTGAGCAAACGCCGTCATCTGATCGAGCACACGATGGACGTCTGACGCAACATCACGCCCACCGATCACATAGCTCTGCCCCCGCGGCGACCGAAGAGCCATGTGACCAACCGCCCGATCTTCGGTGAAATTGATCGGATCGCCCTGAGCCATCTGCTCAAATGCCGCAGCAGTTTGTCGCACCCGCGCCAACGAAATGAGACGATCCATAACGTCGTCGTTGACTAACTGCTTGGAGTAGTCAATGTGAAGTCCAACCGCGCTCAACGACATTTTATGAGTTCGAGCTTCGTCGCGAGAAAACTCGTCGAGCAAAGAACTCGGGGCGGTCGTCGCGAGCAATTGAGTCCATTCTGAGGTCGTCTCAAGTGCATCCACAGGGAGAACGCTAGTAGACAACTCAAGGGATGATAGGAAAGTGACGTGAGTTCTGACGCTCGTGAGTCACATAGCCAACTTGTGAAGAGTGCCGATATCTCAACTTCTGGTACCTCTTCTGATCAAAGTGGCGTCCTGGCTGGGGTCGCTGCATATTTGATGTGGGGATTTATCACCGTCTACTGGAAAGCGCTCAAAGAATTCGCCCCGCTCGAACTCATCGGCTACCGCATTTTCATGTCAGTCATATTGCTCATCGTTCTTTTGGCACTACGGGGTCGACTCTCCCCCTTGTTTCGGAAGATAACAACCGAACACTTATGGACACGGGTGTCGTTCGCAGCAATCTTGCTCGCCATCAATTGGACGACCTATGTCGTTGTCGTTCACGAAGGCAAAGTGATTGAAGCAGCACTTGGTTACTTCATTGCTCCGCTCGGGACCATGCTGATTGGCGTCAAAGTTCTCGGTGAAAAGATCCGGCCGATTCAACTGACGAGTGCACTATTAGCCCTATCTGCCGTGGTGGTTCTGACTTTCAGTTACGGGCGAATTCCTTATCTTGCTCTCGCGATGGCTGCGTCATGGGCTCTGTACGGTCTCTTAAAGCGGCAAGTTCCGCTACAACCGCTTGAAAGCCTGATGTCTGAAACGGTCTTACTCGTGATCCCCGCCGTTGGTCTCATCGCATGGTTTTCTCGCTACGACGATTCCGTGATTCATTCGGCAGACTTTTGGCACGTTGTTTTGGTCTTGCTCTCTGGTGTCGTCACGGCAGTTCCACTTCTTCTCTTTGCTGCAGCAGCGCTCAAACTTCCACTGACCGTTCTTGGACCACTTCAGTATTCGGTACCTACAATCAATTTCTTGCTTGGCTGGCTGGTATATCACGAGGAGCTAACACCAAGCCGTATTGTTGGATTTGGTCTTGTTTGGATTGCTCTCGTCATCGTCACAATTGATTCAATACAACGCGCCCGACAGGCGCCGACAGCAAAGACTCAATAACCAAAGATTCACTTACCATAGATTTTGCGCGAAAGGACCTGTTGATCGTGCCAACCACTCGAAAACTACGAATCGCACTATCGGTTCTCAGTTGCATTTCACTGATGGCCGCCTGCTCGACATCACCGAAGAACTACAAGACCGAGGGTGAGAAGTTCCTCGAAAGTGAAGACCTAGCCAAAAGCGCTGGGTACCGCTACAAATACGCGCTCTGTGACCAACCACAAACAATTCAAGTGGGAACTCAGTACGCATGTATCGCGACCGACAACGACGACAACAGTTGGGAATTCATCATTGAAATCACCGGCGACCGCGAACTCACTGTTGTGTCTGGAAAAGTCGTCCGATAAACAAAATGCCCGCCCTCACGGGCGGGCATTTCATCTCAAGGTATATGAATTCAGCTTTCGTAATCAGCGATCAACGATCCAATGTCTTTGAATGTTCCGCTGGCGAAATCGAACTGCACCACTTGAAGTGATTCAGCCTGGAAAGCGTCGGCCTCACCGTTCATCTTGAAGATCACACCTTCACGACCAAGTGCGGTGACGAGGCTGTAATTGCGAGCAGCGTTCATAATTGAAGCCCGAGTCAGTCCCTCTGGCGATTCTGCGGCCTGCTTCAAAATTGCCACGGTCAATTCGGCTACGTTCCATCCGGCTCCTGCAGTTGTGATGATGTCCTGATTTCCTTGGGCCGTCATGTAAGCGATGTAATCAGCAACAGCAGGCACAGCAGCGTTTGCTGGATCGTTTACGTCAACCAAGTTGTTCGAGGTAAACAAGCCATCTGCTGCATCACCGGCACCAGCCAAAATCAGTGAGGATGCACAGGTGTTTGTCAAGAACACGTTCGGCATCCAGCCGGCATTTGCTGCTTTAGCATTCGCAACTTCAAGCAAGAAGGTTGGGCACTGAGCGCCAAGTGGAACTGCCACGATTGCATCAGGATTCTTCGACGCAATTGAGTTGACCTGTGCAGTCGGGGGCGCAGCACTATCGGCTTCAATCGTTTGCTCGTCCACGATTTCAATTCCGCTGTCAGCGGCATTGGCGATTTCCTTGAATGCGTCAAGATACACCTGACCGAATTCGTTGTTCACCGTAAAGAGTGCAACCTTCGCACCATCGGGGAACTGCGACTTGATCTGGCTTGCATACACTTTGGCTTCAATGCCGTACGGTGCCAACGAACCAGTGGTCCATGGGTAGTTGGCAACGTCACCCCAAGCTGGCGAACCAGTCAAGGCCAAAAGTTGCGGAACACACTCTTCGTTCAACGTGTCGCGTACTGCGGCGTTGTTCGGCGAACCAATGATTCCCGAAAAGAGATTAACGCCAGCATCAAGCAATTTGTTGACTGCGTCTGGAGTGAGGTCCTTGTTGTACTGGTCGTCTTCAAACGAAACTTCAATCGTTGTATCGCCGAGCAATTTCTGCTCGTTCGCCAACTTGATGTATGACTCAAAGCCAGCCTTCACTGGGGCGAAAGCAATCGCCGCGACGCTTCCCGAAAGTGGCAATACGTTGCCGATCTTCACAGTTCCGGTGATAGGAGCATTGGCCGCTTCTGGGTCGACGCAATCATCAGTATTGACGGCCCACGCAGCCGCCGTTGCATCAGTTGTTGGGACATCAGTTGTTGGCGCTTCGCTTGTCGGCGCTCCGGTATCTGGTGCCTGAGTTGACGTTGAGTCACTCGAGCCTCCACAAGCAGCCACTGCAATCGTTCCTGCCACAAGTAAACCGCCAAGACGGAATAATTTCCGATTCATATTTCCTCCTATATTCGGGTGCATCCTGATTCTCAGAATGCCTTGACCATTGATGTTCATCATCAATTGATGTTGACTCAATCTATAAAGCCCCGACAGACCCGTCAGGCGCAAAGGTCCCTAAATGATTAGTTGGGACTTATGTCACTCAGTCGTGATTGCCCGCGGAGTCACGGTGACAATCCGCCGACTGATTTTGCGAATCAGCCCAACAAGTCCAGTCGGAGCAAACAACATAATCACGATGAGGGCTAAGCCCAAGATCAAGGTTGCAGGCGACTGATTTGTCCAACCGAAGATATAGCCGACGATGCCCTTTGAATCAGTTCCGATACCGCGCGTGGTGTTATCAAGCCAGACATAAACCAAGCCACCAATGATGGGGCCGCTGAGGGTTCCTGCTCCACCCACCACCATGATCAAAAGAAAAATGATCGAACCCAACAACGTCACGTATTGCCCATCAGGCGTCACGACTCCAGAACTTAAAGTTGAGAGAACTCCGGCTAACGCACATAACGAAGCAGAGATACCAAAAATGATGACCTTGGTTCGCGTGATATTGACACCCATCACTGCTGCCGCTGTCTCATTGTCACGAATAGCAACAAGTGATCGTCCCACTCGACTCTTGACCAGACCGCGACAAATCAAAAAGGTCACAACAAGTACAAGCAGACCGAGCCAATACGCGAAAACTGCTCGACCGTCACGGCCTTTCAATTCTCCGAGAATTGGCCACACCGGGAGTTCGTCATACTTAACGCTGTCAATTCCCTGAGCGCCAGACGTCAACCATTCAAGTTTTCTCCAACGCAACAATGTTGGGAACAGAACTGCAACTGCCAAAGTGACAAGGGCCAGATACGCACCACGAATACGCAACACTGGAAGTGCAATGAGGCAACCGATGACGAATGCAATGACCGCCGCCGCATAGAACGTATAACCCGGGCTCCAGCCATGATCACGAATCAAAATTGCTGCGGTGTATCCACCAATACCGAAGAAGGCCGAATGACCAATCGAAATTTGGCCCGTGTAACCGAGCACCAAGTTGAGTGACATCGCCGCGATGATCAATGTAAATCCCGAGGCGAATTGCCCAATGCGCGCTGTTTCAGATTGTGTAGGGATGTACACAATGAACGCAACAAGCAATAACGCTCCGACAACACGAATCGCCCAATGGGTTACTGATCCTTCTTTGATGTTCAGCATGTTGACTTCACACCCGTTCCACTTTGAGCGAGCCAAACAATCCAGATGGTTTCACCAGCAACACCACGAAAATCGAAATGAGGGCGACCGACAACTTCAAGTCTTGCCCGATCCAACCTGGCGCGAATCCAGCCGCCAATTGTTCTCCGACACCGATGAGAAGTCCGGCGATAACGGCTCCACCTGGACTGTCGAGCCCCCCGAGAGTGGCCGCCGCAGAAGCATAAATGAAAACCGTGAACATCAAACTAGGTGTGATTTGCCCATTGATACCGCCGACCAGTGCACCCGATAATGCGCCCATCGAAGCGGCGATACCCCACGATGCTGCGAGCACCAAACCTGACGGAACACCAAC
>JBEDJE010000007.1:0-14551 GCA_041172985.1 Actinomycetota bacterium | reverse complement strand
CCAACGGACGATCGGCCCCGAGACGCTCAAGAACTGTTTGGATATTGGTGGGGTTTGATCGCAGGTCAATGACTACTCGTGATGCATCGGCGTAGGTTTGATCAATGGCGTTCCCCGTGCGCTCATCAACCAAATTCGACCGCGTGAAATTAAATGTCGCAAGCGCCAAGAAGAGCGAGAGCGCCAAACTGCCTAACCCAAACGTGAGAAGGATGCGGCTTCGTAACCCCATCGGTCGTATGCGCCATCTCCGCTGTGTCAAGTTCGATCTCACAGCACGAGTGTTTGCCGTGGATGCCTCGATCATGTCTGGCTCGATTGTCACCAAGTATCAAGCCTGTAATCGATAACCAAGGCCACGTACGGTCACTACGTGACGCGGGTTGGCGGAATCACTTTCGACTTTGGTACGAAGTCGTCGAATATGAACATCGACAAGACGTCCGTCGCCAAAGTAGCCATAGCCCCAAACATGATCAAGAAGATGTTCGCGACTGAAAACGCGTCCGGGGTTTTGTGCGAGTTCACACAACAATCTGAATTCGGTCTTCGTTAAATGAAGTTCGGTACCAGACCGCAAGACTTTGCCTTCGTCGGGAATGATTTCGAGGTCGCCAAAAATGAGTTTCGGATGTGCCGGATGTGCCGGACGGGCGCGTCGCAATAAAGCGCGAATACGCGCCGAGAGTTCTTTAGGTGCGAAAGGCTTGGTGAGATAGTCGTCGGCTCCTGCTTCGAGACCAGCGACGACGTCGTGGGTGTCGGCGCGTGCTGTCACCATGACGATCGGAACATCACTCGAGCGACGAATGGTGCGACACAATTCAAAGCCGTCAATGCCGGGAAGCATGATGTCAATCAATACGACATCGGCGGGCTGACGAAGGAACAAAATCGCCGCTTCTTCGCCACTCGCCGCTTCGTCGACGGTCCAGCCTTCGTCTTCAAGCGCCAGCTTGACAGCGGCGCGAATTCGTTCATCATCTTCAACAGCAAGGATTCTTGTTCCCACACCTACATCTTGCCCTATGGAAAGGCTGCGGCGGGGACAACTATCTTGATTCTTTGAATTCGGGTCACAAAGACGCGATGAGCGATGAATGAATTCCGGGAGTTGACACCAAGACTTCTGATGGAGTGATTGGTTCGCCCGAAAAGTTAGAAATCTTTGCGCCAGCCTCTGACGCAATCAATTGGCCCGCGGCAAGGTCCCAGGATTGGAGTCCTTCTTCAAAGTAAGCATCGAGTCGACCGCATGCCACGAAACACAGATCGGCCGCTGCGGCCCCACAACGGCGAATATCACGCACGTGAGGCAACAATCTGGAAATGCGTTGGCCTTGGGCATCTCGTCGAGCCGAACTGTACGAGAAACCTGTCCCAATTAAAGCTGTGTCTAAAGATTCGCACGAAGATACCCGCAGCGGATTTGATCCGAGCCATGCGCCATGTCCTTGGGCTGCGACAAAGAGTTCACGTGTTGCGGGAAGAAAGACCGCGGCGGCAACAGGTTCGACGCCGATGCAGGCGGCGATCGAAATTGCATAGCCACTCAAGTTGTAGAGAAAGTTGGTCGTCCCATCAATTGGGTCAACGAACCATGTGTATGGCGATGTGCCGACGATTTGGGTTCCTTCTTCGCCGATAAGCGAATCATCGGGTCGCTCAAGGCCAAGTTGTTGCAAGATGAGTTGTTCGCTCGCCGCATCCCACTCGGTCACCATGTCGGTTGCTGACGACTTAGTTTGTACCGTTCCTGCGCCCGCGCGACGGCCAGCGTAAACCAAGTCGCCGGCCTGACGGGCAATACGAGCCGCGACATTCATGAGAGCGATGTATTCGGCGCTCATCACTGATCATTGAGCGAGCGACGATCTCCGAAATCGCGCCATTCACCACTCGCTCGTAGAACGAGAACCGCAATCACCGCAGTTCCACCTGCGGTGGTAATCGCCCCGATGACGAGTCCGAGTCCAAGCGGCGTTGTGCTGGTGCCGTCGTACTGAATATCAACCAACTTGTAGCCGAGGAGCGCTCCGGCTAGGCCCCCGACGAGGATGGATGAAAAGGCGAGGATTCGTGCCAGAGGCGACGGAAGGGCCGAGAGTGGACGTTCATTGGTCACGTCTACATCGTAGGCTCTTGGCGTGATCCAAGGTTCGGTTAACGGCGAAGTTCTCTCAGTGCGACGTGTTGTCGTGGTGATTCCGACGTATAACGAAGTTGGCAATATCGCAACTGTGATCGCCGGAGTCATGGATGTTTTGCCCGATGCATCTATTTTGGTCGTTGACGACAACAGTCCAGATGGAACTGCCGATTGTGTTGACGAGATTGCTGCAGGTCTCCCTGAAGGTTTTCCGGGGTTCGTCAAGGCTCATCGCCGACTCAGCAAATCTGGACTTGGCGCGGCCTATCGCGACGGTTTCGCCGTCGCATTTGAATTAGGTGCGACGATTTGTGTGCAGATGGATGCCGACCTTTCGCATAACCCAATGTATTTGCCAGCCATCGTTTCTGCCGTCGATATGGGAGCTGACGCATCACTCGGGAGTCGGTACATTCCGGGTGGTCAAATTGAGAACTGGCCACCCTTGCGACGTTTCTTGTCACGCTGGGGTAACCGGTTTGCCGCAGGCATGTTGGGTCTTGCGATCAACGATGCAACCAGCGGGTATCGGGCCTATTCACGATCCATTCTTGAGCGCATGGATTTTGCAAGTGTTGAAGCCGAAGGTTATGGCTTTCAAGTTGAGATGTCGCACCGAGCCGTCCGATGCGGCGGTCGTATTGTGGAAGTTCCGATTCTGTTTACTGATCGTGTCGTGGGCGAATCAAAGTTGACCCATCACATCATTGGCGAGGCATTCGGCCTAGTTGTGAAGTTGTGGTTCAAAGATCGTGTTCTGCGGCGTTTTCGACGTGCATGATCAATGCGTGCCGGATACATGATGGCTGTGTGATGGATACGTGATGAGCGAGTACCGCACGATTCTCCACGTCGACATGGATGCCTTTTTTGTTTCGGTTGAAATGCGACGGCACCCCGAATTAGTCGGACAGCCAGTTGTCGTTGGCGGGGCAGGCACACGAGGAGTCGTGGCGGCAGCAAATTATGAGGCGCGCCGTTATGGAGTTTTTTCCGCGATGGCATCATCGAAAGCTCGACGACTTTGTCCGCAAGCAGTCTTTTTGTCAGGCGACTACGCCGAGTATTCAAAAGTCAGCACTCAAGTGCATACGATTTTTAATCAGTTCACGCCGTTCATTGAACCAATTGCTCTCGATGAAGCTTTCCTCGACGTGACAGGTTCTGCGCACCTATTCGGTGACGGTACGGCAATCGGTTGGAAGATTAAAGAACAAATACAGAACGAACTTGATCTCCCATGTTCAGTAGGCGTCGCCACATCAAAGTTCATCGCCAAGTTGGCCTCCAAAAAAGCTAAACCGATCCCAACGAGTAGCGGGATCAACCAAGGGCATGGCGTTTTGCGCATCATGCCAGGTGAAGAATTGAATTTTCTGCATCCATTGCCAGTTCAGGCGTTATGGGGAGTCGGCCCGGCGACTTTGGCGAAACTCGAGCGGCTCGGAGTTCGCCTGGTTGGTGACCTTGTTGAACTAGGTGAGGAAACCTTGGTCCGCGCAGTCGGTAAGGCACACGGGCGTCACCTTTTTGCCCTTGCCAATGGGATTGACGACCGATCTGTTCAGACAGCACGTGACTTGAAGTCGATCGGACATGAAGAGACCTTTTCGCACGACATCACCGACCGAGTTGCAATGCGTCGTGAAATTGTTCGATTAACCGATGCAGTGTCGTCGCGATTGCGCGCGCGCGATTGCGCTGCCCGAACTTTGACTCTCAAGATTCGGTACTCAAATTTTGAAACCATCGCTCGCTCAATTACACCGGGCAGTCCATTGGCAAGCGCTCCAGCAATGGTGAAAGCTCTTGATCCAGTGATCGAGAAGATTGACCCAACGATCGGTATCCGGTTGATTGGAGTTAGCGTGTCGGGATTTGTCGAGCCCGTTGAGCAGTTGTCGCTACTCGATTTTGGTGGGGATGGTAGCGAACAGTCGGCCGGGACTGCTCGGACGAGTGCCGATCTCGAACGCGAATGGAGCCCCGCAAGTCAGGCGGTCGACGAGATTCGGGAGAAGTTTGGAAAGAACTCGATCAATCCCGCAAGTTCTTTGGCTGCGACCGGTCGACGCGAGTTGGGACAATCCCCGTGGGGTCCGAGTGAAGAAAAACCTGGGGATGCTTTGCCTTAGGTCGTGCAGTCTGTGAGACTATGAGGACGATCAGTCAAACAGATCAGTGAAAGCAGGGGGTGAAACCATGGCATTGTCCGAAGACGAGCAACGCATATTGCGCCAAATTGAAGAAGAGCTGCAGAACGACTCAAAGTTCGCGCAAGCGGTTTCGCCGTCGGGCTTGTATACCCATTCGGCGAAAACTGTGCGATTGGCCGCCGTTGGTCTGGTGCTGGGCCTCGTACTTTTAGTCGTCTTGCTGCGAGTTCACTACATCGCAGCATTCGTAGCGTTCGTGGGAATGCTTGCTTTACTTGCCGTCATCGAGCGCAACGCACGAGCCATGGGCAAAGCCGGAATTCAAGATATGGCTGGAGCTATTCGCAAAGCACGATCCTCCGCAGGTCGTCGCCTTCAGTAGTTAAAGGGTCCGCCCGCCACCAGCGAGCCTCCAGGCCAAACTGGGAGACAGTCGACGCAGGGTCCTGATCTTCCAAGGCAGTGTTGTGGCATGGGCGGCAACGAATGCAAGTAGTTCACAGTTTGGAACATTGGTATTTGGGTTGTGCGTGTCCGATTGCGGTGAAAAGAGCAAAAGGGAGACCTGTTCGACCACTTGTTCTATCTTTTCTAGACGATCCCAATTTTGTTCGATGAAGCGGTCGCCGATTTCGCAAACCGTGAGGTGTTGGGGGAGGCGACCGTGTACCGATTCATACTGAGCAACAGCGCACCTCCAGTTGACAAGGTCAACGCTCTTCTCGCGACGTAGAACTAACGCCTGCACAATCAGGGGCATCACAATTGCCCAGAGGGCAATCAAAGTCAATGCGATAGCGAGGTAAACAAATACTTGTGACAACTGGTTTGAAGTCGCAGTTGTTGCGGTCGGAGTTGTTGCGGGCGAGTTAGTTGGAATAGTTGTTGGAGTTGTAACAACGGTTGTCACAGGAACGTTCGGCGAAGTTGTTGTGACAAAGGTGGACGGCGCCGAATCATCTTGGGCTGGCGCAACATTTGTGTAGTCGGCCGATGGCGCACCTCGGCCGGGCGTTGGTTCAAAAAGCACCCAGCCGATTCCGTCAAACCAAACCTCGGGCCATGCGTGTGCATGTTGGCTTCGAACATTAAACAGTTGGACGTTGGATGTGCCTATCGGAGTTGCTTCTCCTGGTGTGAAGCCAATCGCGACACGCGAAGGGATTCCGATCAATCGGGCAAAGAGGGCGAACGTTGAAGAAAATTGCTCACAATAGCCAGACTTGCGCGTGAGAAAATCAATTGTCGCGTCGCCAGAAGTGCTCGCTGGTACATCAAGCGAATAGGCGAAATTGTCACGGAAATAACTTTGTATCGCCAACAACTTTTCGTAATTGCCAGTTGACCCCTCAATGATTTGATCGACAATCTGTTGAATCTCTGAAAGTTCTTGGTTCTGAGGTAACTGCACATACTGTTCATCGGGAGGCGACGTGGATGACGAAGTTCTGAGAGTGTCAGCAGAAGGAACGATGACAGTCGAAACAATTTGGTAGTTGTCGTTGTGCTTGAGTCCCTCTTTGCTCACGAGCAAAGTTCCACTTTCGGGTTCAAAAAAGAGGCTGCGAGTAGCAGAACGAAGTTGTGTGGGGCGATCGGCGACAGGAGCAAATGTGCCGGCGAGGCTTTGGATTGTGAAGAGTTGCATGACATCAGTTGTTGCAACTCCAACCTCGGAGAGCGACGACAGATTTGCGAGTTCCCCTGCTGCTGAATTAAGTAAATCTTGTGAGACTGTCCATGTGTTGCCATCGAACGTGGGAAGCGATGTCATGCGCCAGTATGAAGGAACTTCTGAAGCGACGCTGAAGAGAACGTCGTCGGTTGGGTCACTGAGGCGACCGCGTATGTCAACGAGTGGATCGAGTTGAGACCCTGATTGGCCAGAGCGGGTCTTGAGCCACGATTCATCAGCGGCTCCAGGAATTCGAGGGCCGACAATTGATGCGATCAAACTGGCGACAACTGCCAAAACAACAATAGATGAGGCTGACAGAATTGTTGTTCGACCTGGTCGATATCCGAAAAGTTTGCTACTTCGTGTGAGTTGATGTCGGAGACGTAAAACAGCGACAGAAACAATTGCGGCCGCCACCCACAGCGCCGTGATGATTGTCCGATTCCGATCAATACCAACGGAGGAGATGACGACGAAAACAATGGTTGAAGGAATGAGCGATTCAACTCGACCAGCGAAACGAAAAGCAAATGAGTCAGATAAGAAAGCAATGAAGGCGAGGCTGATAAACCCGACAAATCCAAAACCCGAGCGAAGCGCAATAGGAGGGACGGCTTCGCCGATGAGTTGCCAAGAATCAGATAGTTCTTGCCAGATGCACGACCATGTGCGTCCAAGGGGGAGTCCGTTGGTCAGCGATTGGCGAGCGTAGAAGTAGGCGACGAGTACGTATGAAGATGCAGACACCAAGAGGAGCGATGCGAGAAATGGAATTCTCCAGCGGCGAAAGACAAAAGATAACCCGTGGGCGAATGTGGCGATTGTGAGATAAGAGGTAAGGAAACCCCAACCGCTAAAGATTCGGCAAAATGAAATCGCCGTCACAATCGTCAGTATCCACAGACTCGCAACACCAAGGAAATCGCGAACCGCGCGATCGTATGCGAGCTCTTGCTGCGTGGGAAGTGAGATGTTGTCAGTCACGGTCATACGTTTCAGACGAAGGGCTCAGCGGATTGCGAGGATAGGGATCTCCAATTTTCGGCAAATTGCTCGAGATGTTGGCACGAGAGAACAAACCAATGTGGTGGGAGATTCACTGGTGAAGTTGAATCTTCGCAAAAAATGACAGCAACTATTCGGGCCGATCCATTGTGCGTCCAGATTGATTCAATTCTTTGAGAATCTTTTTTTCCCGAAATGATGATGTCGACCTTGAGATGTGCTGGTTCGCGTTGTGCCGAACTGAAAACCTTGTGAGTGCTTGTGTCAACTTCAGCGAGATGTTTCAAGACTTCTTCAGACTGAGCAACTGTCGTGATGTCAAAGTGGCGCGACCCACATGTGAACCCGACTTTCATAAAGTTGTCATCGTCTTGGCGTGAAACCGAGCGAGCAAATGAAGCCGCGACCGAGACGGCGCGTTCGAAGCCTTCTGGTGAATATGACTGACTCTGTGTATCTAGGACAACTTGTAGGTCTAGTTCTAGTTCGTTTTCATATTCGTTGACGACTAAATCTTCGCGTTTGGCGCTGACTTTCCAATTGATGCGGCGTGGGTCATCGCCGGTTGAATATTCGCGTATTGATTTGAATTCTGAACTCGTTGGTTGGTGGCGAATTGCGCGACGGATGAAATCAACGAGGTCCCCGTTGCTAGTGACGGGATGAGGAAGGTCAATAGTGACTGATTGGGGAAAAACTGTGACCTCAGTTGTCTGCCCTAATGGTTTTGAGCGGCGCGAAAGTCCAAGAGGGTCCGAGAGTTCAACGATTGATGGTCCGAGAATGAGATTGCCGCGGTGATGCGTAGCGATTTGGTAGTTGGCTCGTGCGACTTGCCCAGAAGGAAGGGGAGCCAACGCGATATGAACTTTGCCGCCGTCCTCAACGAACTCGTAGACATCACACGCGGGAACTCGAGAATTGGTGTGAAGACTGAGTCCAATGTGAAGAGTTTGTCCAGCTTCTGGTTCGGCGGGTTGAACGTGCCTCCCAATTTCAATATTTGGGCGTTGAATGCTGACCAAAAGTACCGCAACGATCACGCACGTGATGAGAGCGGCACCCATGATGAAGAGTTCGGCCAACCCAAATAGGCGACCAACCGCAAAGGTAGAGAGACCACCAACGACAAAGACCATTGATTGCCGAGAGAACATGTTTAGCGGCCAGAGGGAACGGGAACTGACGCCAAGATTTCTTGAATGACATCGCTGTTGGTCAGGCGCAGACCAGAGTTGTTGTTTCGCAATACCAGGCGATGAGCCAAAACTGGTACCGCAAGTTCTTTGACATCGTCGGGAGTCGAGTAATCGCGACCTCGGGCTGCGGCAAGAGCCCGGACCGCCCGCGCTAATTGAATCATGGAGCGGGGCGATAGTCCGAGTGCGACCTGTGGGTGTTTGCGGCTGGTGTGGGCGATGTCGACGAGGTAATTCTTGAGGGGTTCGACCATTGAAACTTGCGCGGCTGCAGTGATCATGTCTTGTACGTCGTGTGTTGTGACGACCGGCGATAACTGATCGACGAGTTCGGCACCGGTTCCGGGTTCAAGAATGTCAAGTTCGGCTTGTCGGCTTGGGTAACCGATTTCCATGCGAATTAAAAAGCGATCAAGTTGACTTTCGGGCAACTTGTACGTTCCGTCGTGTTCGATGGGATTTTGTGTCGCAATGACGATAAACGGATTCGGTAGGGGGCGAGTTACGCCGTCGATAGATACTTGACGTTCTTCCATGGCTTCAAGTAAGGCCGACTGGGTTTTCGGTGAAGCGCGATTGATTTCGTCGGCGAGCACAATGTTGGCGAACAATGGCCCTTCCTGAAATTCAAAGACTTCTCGTTGTTTGCTCCAAATTGAAACTCCGATGAGGTCTGATGGCAACAAATCAGGAGTGAACTGGACACGCTTCCATGAACATTCAATCGACGCTGATAGTGCTTTGGCCAAACTCGTCTTACCGACACCTGGTACATCTTCAATCAGGAGGTGACCATCAGCAAGGAGGCAGACAACTGCAAGTTCGATGGGGTTTCGTTTGCCTTTGAGAACGATCCCGACGTTGTTCACGATGGATTCAAACATGCTGGCGAATGATCGGGAGGAAGTTAAAGACACGCCGACACGCTAGACCCTAGATACGGTTGTTCATATGTCAACGACTTCAGGAATTCTTGCGGTTGATATTGGGGGGACAAAATTGGCGGCCGCGGTCGTCACGGCTCAAGGGGAAATCATCCGTCGGGATCGTGTGGCGACTCCAGCTCGGGCCCCCTGGGCCACGCTTTCGGCACTGATTAAGCGCATTCAAGCCGCAGCATCTGACATTGACTTAGTCGCCTGTGGAGTCGCTTGTGGTGGGCCGATGAAAATCGGTGGCACCGAAGTGTCGCCATTGCATATTCCGACGTGGATTGATTTTCCACTCTTGGCATCAATTTCAGAATTGACTGGATTGAAGACGTACATCGACAACGATGCGAAGGCTCTGGCACTCGCTGAAGGTTGGAAGGGTGCAGCACGCGATTGTGCGAACTTCATGGCGGTCGTCATTGGAACGGGTGTCGGTGGCGGTTTGGTTGAAAACAATCGATTGGCAGTCGGTCGAAGCGGTAATGCTGGCCACTTCGGACACATCGTGGTCGGAAGTGGCATGGGTGATCTCGATGATCGACCGTGTCGGTGCGGCGGCCGAGGTTGCCTTGAGGCATATGTGTCAGGTCCAGCGGTCGAACGAGAGACTGGCCGCGACCCTATGTATGCGCCGATGAACTTGAAAGTGCGTAACGGGATTTTGCTCGGGCGGGCGGTGGCCACCGTTGCCGCAGTGGCCGATATTTCTCGGATTGTTGTGGGAGGAAGCGTTGCTTTGGGATGGGGTGAACCCTTTTTCCAAGCAGCCAATGACGAACTCGCTTCTCGATCGAAGTTGCCGTTTACGACAGGTATTTCAATCGTGCCGTTAGGTCTTGGTGAATCATCGGCATTGATCGGAGCGGCTGCGGTTGCTCTCACCAGTATCGCTAGCTAAAAATTCACAGCTGGTTCCGAATGCGAGTAGGTTCGCAAGTATGCGTCCGATGTATGACTCCGAAGTAGAAGTCTTTCGTCGTCAAGTACAGGCGTTCTTGGCGTCAAACCTCCCATCAGATTGGCGGGGAATCGGTGTATTGCCCGCCGACGAAGCCCATGCGTGGGTGATGGACTGGCGCAAGATCTTGCATCGTGAGCGTTATTTGGCGCCAGGTTGGCCAGCCGAATACGGCGGTGGCGGAATGTCAGCGCTTGAGCAAGTGATCTTGGCTGAAGAGTTCGCTAAAGCCGGAGTTCCGACGGGCGGGCCAAATGATGGTTTTGGTATCACGATGTTGGGTAACACGTTGTTGACATGGGGATCTGAAGAACAAAAGAAGTATTACTTGCCGCGTATCTTGTCGAATGAAGATGTGTGGTGTCAGGGCTACAGCGAACCGAATGCTGGCAGTGACTTAGGAAGTTTGGGCCTGCGAGCAACGCTCGATGGCGATCAGTGGGTATTGAATGGCCAAAAAATTTGGACGTCGGCCGGACACTTGGCTGATCACATTTTCACCTTGGCACGAACCGACCCCGACAGTCCGAAACATAAAGGAATTTCGTTCCTACTTGTCGATATGCGTCAACCCGGCATTGAAGTCCGACCAATCAAAATGATTAACGGCGAAAGCGAATTCAACGAAGTCTTTTATACAGATGCAGTGTGTCCGAAAGACGATGTGATTGGCGGTCTGAATAATGGCTGGGCGGTTGCAATGACACTTCTCGGTTACGAGCGTGGTGAAGGTGCCGCAACTGTGCCGGTCCGATTCCAAGCCGAACTTGATCGTCTGTTACTCCTCGCCAAAGAATGTGGGGTCGATCAAGATCCGCGGATTCGTCAGAAGTTGGCGTGGGCGTATTCGAAGGTTCAGATCATGCGTTATCTCGGACTGCGGACCTTGACGAAGTTTCTTGCTGGGGGACACCCAGGGCCTGACGGCGGAATCTTCAAGCGATATTGGAGTGAATACCATCAAGCAGTTACCGAACTGTCTATGGAAATTTTGGGGGCATCAGCGATGTGTCCAGATGGTCGTCCGCCATTGAATTCATTTCAACCAGACGACCGCAGTGCTCCGAATACAAGTGGTAGTTGGGTCGGGGCATTCCTCAACGCGCGAGCAGGAACCATTTATGCTGGCTCATCGCAAATTCAGTCAAATATCATTGGCGAGATGGTGCTCGGCTTACCCAAGGAACCTCGCTGAGTCATGAATCGAATTCGCCGAGCACGCGCGATGCTGAGCATCGGGTTCGGTGTGATGGTGCGACCGCGCTATTGGATAGTCGCTGTCCGAGTTGTTCGTCGGATGGTGCCGACTCAGTGGTGGACGCGGCGACCTTACCTGCCACTGCCGACACATGAATATGTGAAATTCCGTCTCGAAACCCAGTACGGCGGAATCTCACCTCAACCAACCTTGCCTGATGTGCTGAAATATTTGCAATGGGTTCGTCAATGGGATGCAGCATCGTGAACATTGCTTATTTTTTCAATAGGGATAGATAATTCATCATGAGGAGCGCCCTGGTATTGAACGCAACGTATGAGCCGCTCAGTGTTGTGCCGTCTCGCCGGGCAGTTTGTTTAGTTTTGAGTGACAAGGCAGAAATGGTTGAGCACGATGGTGAATATGTTCGCAGCGAACGCCTATCTTTGCCGTCTCCATTAGTTATTCGTCTGCGTTATGTCGTGAGGGTCCCGTTTCACCGCAAGACCTCGTTATCGCGCCGCGCTGTTTTTGCTCGAGATAACCATCGCTGTCAATACTGTGGCGGTGTAGCCGAGTCTATTGATCATGTGATGCCACGATCTCGCGGTGGCCTGCACACTTGGGACAATGTCTAAGCGTGATCGCACACCTGATGAAGCTGGGATGCGTTTGGCAATTCCGCCGATGACACCTCGTGAATTAGCGTGGGTGACAGTTGAAGCGGGGACTGTGCCAGAGGCGTGGAAACCGTACTTGTTGAAAGCCTCGTGAATTATCTTGCCGCCTCATATTTTTAGGGTGAGAATTTCACAATCGTCCATTTCCGCAATCAATGGTGCCGGTTGTTTCGCAGTTCATTCCGGCTCGACCAGCGATCGTCCTCGGTTCGACTCAAGAGCGAACTTTGATTAATGAGAGCGCTTGTTTGGAGAACAACGTAGAAATCGTCAAACGACGAAGCGGTGGTGGCATCGTTTTGCTCTCAAAAGAATCAACCCTGTGGATTGACATTGAAATTCCTCGCCAACACGACTTGTGGTTGGACGACGTAGGTGATTCATCGCTGTGGCTTGGCGAAGTCTTTTTGCACGAACTCACTTCCCTCGGTCAAGAAAATCTTGAGATTCACCGCGGTGCTCTGACGAAAAGCAAATTGTCATCGCTCGTCTGCTTTGCCGGAAGGGGACCAGGAGAGGTCTTTACTCACGACGGGCGCAAGGTTGTCGGTATTAGTCAACGACGCACACGCGAATGGGCGAGATTTCAATGCGCAGTTTCATTGAAATGGGATCCGTATTTGTTGCGAAAGTTGTTACATGCACCACAGCCTGAAATTGAGGAATTGCGGGTCTGTGGGTCTGACATTGAGGGTGACGCAGAAATGATGGCCACGAAATTGATTGAGGCGATTCAGACAACATTGAGCTGATGACAATCAGCAGGAGAGACTAAATCAGGCGGCGGGAGCCGCGGCCGGAAGTGTCGTTGCGGGAATTGTCGTTGGTGGAGTCGTGCTCTTGCATCCGTCGATGGCTTTGATGAGCGGGTATGGATTGACCGCTGCACCACCACCGGGGTGATACTCGAAATGTAAATGTGGAGTTGAACTACTTCCGGTGCTCCCGTTATATCCAATGACTTGACCAGCAACGACGGTAGCCCCAAGGCTGGTGCCCTCGGCAAAAGCCGACAGGTGGGCGTAGTGGAAATATGTACCGTCAGAAGCCGTGAGACGTACAGCGTTGCCGCCGAGTGAACCGGGTCGATCAAGAAAGATTCGGGTGATGGTGCCATTCGAAACTGCGTAGATCGGTGTTCCTGATTTGGCGATGATGTCAACGCCCTCGTGTTGACGGCCGCCTGACCGTGGGGCTTTCCAAGTATCAGAGAACCAACACGGTCCAAGCATGGGGAAAACTGTTGGAACAACCGCAGGACCACTTGGCGCTGGTGTCGTTGTTGGAGTTGTTGTCGTTGGTGTTGGGTTGATCGCGGGGTTCGTCGTCAAACCCGGAATGAATCCGACATACAAAGCTGTTTGTAAATTCAGTGATCCGGTGGTGGTGAGCCCTTGTGCTTTTTGAAAAGCAGAAATCGCATTCTTAGTCGCTGCGCCAAATTTTCCGTCGGCTCCACCTTTGACCGTAATGCCAGCGGTGATCAAAAGATTTTGTAATGACTTCACAGACTCACCTGCGTCGCCCATTTTGGGAAGAGTTGGAGCGGGGGTTAAGCCGAGTAATTGAGACGTGAGTTGATCGACGACGCCAGTGGCAGCGATGCGCATATTCTGTTGAAAGGTTGTCACTGCGGTCGTCGTGGCTGAACCGAAGTGGCCATCGGCGCCGCCCCTGACTGAAACCTTCGCCGCGATCAAGGCTTTTTGTAGTGACTTCACTGCTTCGTTTTTGTCACCGACTAAAGGAAACTGACCGGGCGTCGTACTGGCCGGAACTGTTGTTGCCGCAGCGGGTGTCGTTGATGTTGTTGATGGATTGGTAGATCCCTCAACAATTCCGAGGGAAATTGCGGTGGCGATATCAACAATGCCAGTGGCAGCAAGTCCCCGGCTCGTTTGATATGCCGAAACCGCGGCAGTCGTACCTGCACCAAAAATTCCGTCGACGCCGCCGCGAACAGAAATTGAAGCGCTCACCAAAGATTGTTGCAATGAGGTCACCAGGGCTCCGCGCTGACCACGTGCGGGTAGAGCCGGAGACGGGGCAAGCCCTAAAAGAAATGCCGTGGTTGAGTTCACTTCTCCCGAAGCAACGAGTCCTTTGTTTGACTGGAATGTCTTGACAGCATTGAGCGTGCCCTGACCGAAAATTCCGTCGACACCTCCGCTCACCGATACTCCTTGTGCGACAAGGGCTTGTTGAAGTGAACGGACAACTTGGCCTTTGTCGCCGAGGCGAGCAAAAGGTTTTGCAGTTTTCGTAGTTGAAGCGTTTGCGGGTGCGGCCGGTGAAAGTGAAGCGGCATGAGCGATTGATGCTGCGCTCGTTGTTGAGAAAGTTAAAAAAGAAATCGATGAAATCACCACTGCGCTCACAGACATACGTGTCCGCAAGAGCGACGGCTGGTTCGAGCCGGTCTGGGTGGTTGGTTTGACGATGAGCACCTATGGGTATCGGCGCGGACCTTGGGCGAACTTGAGGATTTCGTGATTTTTTCTGCCAATTCGGGCAGATCGGTTGGCCAAGGGCCTTTGTAAGCGAAAAAATTTGAAAAAAGTGGCGCAAAAAGGGGACAAGTGGTTGACAAAGGGGG
>JBEDJE010000006.1:0-13467 GCA_041172985.1 Actinomycetota bacterium | reverse complement strand
CTCACGAAGGCTTGTCAAAGCGGAATCGACTCCAGGTAATGCGCGGATTGGTCCGAGCGACACGATTGGATTCGACGGAGCGATGATGATGGTGTCAGAAGATTGCAAGGTGGCGATAAAAGTTGGCCGAGCTGTTGTTGCGCCAACAAACTCAACTCCGGTCACAGGGACGCTATGTCGTCGCTTGACGAAATATTCCTGAAAAGAAATGGTTGAAGCGACGCCGTCTTCAATGATGTCCACTTTGGTGGATACTCGATCATCAGACATCGGCATCATGTTGAATGTGAGTCCCCAGGCCTGAGCGATTTCCTGTGTGACTGTTGAAAGCGTTGCACCTTCGGCGATTCGGGCGGTTCGATACAAATGAGTTGCGAGGTCGCGATCACCTAGGTTGAACCAAGTTCCAGCCGCTGTCGAAGTGTCAGGTTTGACGTCTTGATAGCGAGCGAGAGATTCCATAACGCGCCACGATTCGTTGGCCAAACCCCAACCGCGTTCGGGGTCGATGGCATTGGCGACGGTGTACGTGACAGTGTCGAGATCGGGAGAAATATTGAGGCCGTGCATCATCGTGTCATCGCCGGTATTGACAACAACCGAGATTTTGGTGGGTTCAACTTCGAGGACGAGACCACGTAAAAATCGAGCGGCTCCAACTCCACCAGCGAGAACGGTAATCATGCTTCCATTATTCCTTCTGGACTTGACAATGGATTGATCAGCGCTTGAGCAGTTTTTTCCCACGAGAATGCCGCGTATTGGTTGACTGCTGCTGATTGAAGCCTTGAACGGAGCTCTGAATTGTTGACCACTTCGGCGAGAGCCTGAGCCAATGCATGAACATCATCGGGTTCAACAAATACTGCGGCTGCTCCGGCCACTTCGGGAATTGAACCTCGAGTCGATCCGACGATTGGGAGTTGTTCAGACATTGCTTCGAGTAGCGGAAATCCGAATCCTTCATCAAGTGAGGGATAAGCCATAGCGGCGGCATGTTGATAGAGCCAAGTGATGTTGTCATCAGAGACACGACCGATGAGATGGACTCGTCGCGCAATCTCAGTCGGAAGTGCGTCAAGTGACTTGTTTACTTGTGGTGAATCGTCTCCGGCCGAACCAGCGATGACGAGTTGAAGATCGGAATTTTCATCAGCGGCGATCGCAAAAGCGTCAATCAGGCGGGGATAGTTCTTGCGCTTTTCAACAGTTCCGACTGCCACAATAAAAGGTGCATGGCCAATGTCGAGCAATGTTTCGGGACGCTGGCTTGATGCGGCAATACGACGTGCTGGCGCGCCTAAGTGAATCATCTCGATACGTGAGTGAGGAAATAGTTCGCGCAACACTGATGCGGTGGCTCGCGACGATGCATGAATGACTGCTCCTGTGTGCACCGAGCGCCGTAGCGCATTCATTGCCTGTTTGACTACTGGCGAGCATTGAGTGGGATTGAGGAGAGCCCAGCAGTCATAAACGGTGACGAGTCGAGGAATTTTTGCGGGTGGTACGACGTAGTTCATACCGTGCAGAATTTGCAAGTTTGGTAAATAGCGCTCAACAGAGGGGAAGTCTCGATGACTCCAACTCTTGATAGTGATTCCGGCTGGAAAGGGGAGGCGTCGGGTATTCGCGTGCAACTTGGCACGAAAGCTGAGCACATATTCGGTGAGTTCGACCTCGTCATCATGCCGACGCAATTGGTATACCAAGTCCTCAACTGCTCGGCCGACACCGGTCATCGGACCGTGCAGCGGGCCAGTATCAACCCCAACTCGGATCACAAAAAACTCCCAAGATCGCAAGACATCAAGCCGAGCGTAGGTCCTGAAGCGTAAGATAAGACAGTTCAGTTGCGATCGAGCGATCGCCCATCTCAGGAGTTCGTATGCCCAGAGCGTTTATCACTGGTGTCACTGGTCAAGACGGTCAGCACATGGCAGAATTTTTGCACAGCAAAGGCTACGAAATCTTTGGCATGGTCAAGGGTCAGAACAACCCTAAAGGCGACATGCTTCGCGACGAATTTCCGTATGTGAATATCGTTCCTGGCGACCTGGCCGACTTGCCGTCGCTCGTGAAGGCCATGGAAGTCGCTCAACCCGACGAGATCTACAACCTGGCAGCAATTTCATTTGTTGCATTGTCATGGAATCAAGCCGAATTGACTGCCAACCTGACTGGAACGGGTGTCTTGCGGATGCTTGAAGCGATGCGCATGGTGGGCGGTAACACCGACAACAAGATGCGCTTTTATCAAGCGTCGTCGTCAGAAATGTTTGGCAAAGTACGCGAGATCCCACAGACCGAACTGACACCATTTCACCCTCGTTCGCCGTATGGCTGTGCCAAGGTTTTTGGCCATGACATCACCGTGAACTATCGCGAGAGCTACGACATGTGGGCCTGCTCGGGAATTTTGTTTAACCATGAAGGTCCACGTCGAGGCGTCGAGTTCGTGACTCGCAAAGTGACTAATGCTGCGGCTCGCATCAAACTCGGGCTGCAATCAGAACTCGTGCTCGGCAATCTCGACGCTAAGCGCGATTGGGGCTACGCCGGCGACTATGTCAAAGCAATGTGGATGATGCTCCAACAAGATGAGCCCGACGATTACGTCATCGCAACTGGTGAAACTCACACCATCGAAGAACTCGTCGAACTTGCATTCCAAGAAGCAGGAATTGGCGACTGGCATCCATACGTTCGCCAGGATCCGAAGTTTTTCCGTCCCGCCGAAGTTGATTTGCTCATTGGCGATTCAACGAAGGCCCGAGAAAAATTGGGTTGGAAGCCCGAGGTTGACTTCCCAGCCTTAGTGCGCATGATGGTGCAACACGACCTGAAGTTCGAAGCCAAGAAGGCCGGTATTTCTCTCGCCTGAGAGTGCGACAGATTTACGCCTCGAAGGGGCGGTCAGATAACGCATCGCTCAAAGAATCAGGGCTGATCAGTGCGCCATCATTGAGTAATTCGCGCAGTGAGTGGGCGAAGACAAGTAGAGCAACGACTGAACTCGCCACCAGACCGATCTCGACGCGTGTGTACAAATCGTCTGAGGCAAGCCATGTGCAACCGACAAAAGTCACCATTCCGAGAAGCCATCCGAACCCAACACGGGCGTGGCCATTGAGGGCGATCACTGCTTGAGCCGTGGCGAGAGCGACCATGTACAAGGCGCTTCCCAACGCCAACATCGTGAGAGAACCGCGGTCAAGTGTGTCGTCATAGACGATCCTGAGCAACGCGGGTCCGGCGGCGAATGAACCGAGTGTGCCGATGATGCCGACCGCAATGACCACTTGCATGAGGCGGCGAAATCCGAAGCGGAACTCATCGAGATCTCCTTGCGCGGCAAGGCGCGCGAGTCGTGGCAACAACGCGGCTTGAACTGCTTGAAAGAGAAAGAGTGGCACGCGAGAAAGCAGTACGCCGTTGCCAAATGCGGTGACAAGAGTCGACTGCTCTTTGTCCGCCAAAATATTGATGGCGATTGGACCTGCATTGACAAGACCAGCACCCATTAATGAACCCAAAAGTAGCCACCCAAGATTTGGTGTCACTTCGCTCCATGGTGCGACTGGTCCAGGCGTGGTTTTGATATCGCCGCGCAACCAGACGACTAACACTCCCGAGAGAGGAGAGAGCGCGACCAGCATTGCGTATGCGCCAACATTGGTGATTCCGAGTTGCCACAAAATGATGCAGCCAACGATTCGCACGAATCCGTCGGCGCCCATCACAATGCCGTACGAGGCAAAACGTCCTTGGCCAGAACAAATGCCGCGAGCCAAGTGGGTCGGGGCATAGGCAACGAACGCGATGATGAGTGCCGCGGTGACGAGGCCGTACCCTTCAAAAAACTCTCGGGTCGCAATCGAGCTCACGCCGGCCAAGACCGCCACGATGATGCCCGCGATAGCGGCTCCGAGGGGGACAATTCGCGCCACGATGGGTCGGCCACCTTGGTTGAGCGCCCGACGGTGGGCGAGAGCTCGACCCATTTCTTGTTCGAGCGGCAAAAAGAACCCGGGGGCTAAAACAAATGTGGCAAACCACAACGCCACGATGGGTTTAAAATCTTCTTTACCGAGGGCTTCTTGTCCGACCTTGAAGAATGCATAACTCGAGATTCCGGCGATGAGAAGCCCGCCACCGACCGACAATGTGCCTTCGGGGAGGGGAATTCGTGGCGAACTGTCTGGCTCGACCGAGTGGGCCTCATTGTTGGTACTCAAGACCTCCCACCCTACTCAGATCTGCTTCTTGGCACCCGAATAGGGGTCAGTGACTGAAGGTCTTTGGCAGGGGCGAGTAACCTTCACGCACCGTGGAAAACGAGATGGAATCAACTCTGTCCGCTGATGCTTCACCGGTTGAAGCCAGTGTGTCGGCCGCCCCAGGAGTCGTGGTGGCGGTTGTTGTTGACCAACCGACGATGGCTCTTGAAGAGGTTTTCGGGGCTTTGGGGGCTCAGGATTATCCAAATATCCAGGTCTTGGTCCTCCTGACAGGGTCTGATGCTGATGAATTAGAAGTGGTTCGCCAGATTGTTCAATCCACTGTCCCCACAGCGCATATTCGACAGCTTGGCGCTGACGTCGGGTTTGGGGTGGCGGCGAATACTGCACTTCGCTTGGTGGAAGGCGATAGCGGCTTTTTCTTGATCATGCACGATGACGTCGTGATGGCTCCCGACGCATTACGCATCTTGGTCGAAGAGTTGTACCGATCAAACGCCGGAATGGTTGGTCCGAAATTCGTTGAGTGGGACGACAGTCGTCGCTTGCAGGCAGTCGGATTTGACTGCGACTGGTTCGGCGAACTTGATAGCGCTGTTGAACCTCATGAACTAGATCAAGAACAACACGATGCCGTGCGCGATGTTTTTGTTCTGTCTTCGGCATGTGTTTTAGTCCGAGCCGACCTTTTTCGTGAGCTGGATGGTTTTGAGGCCAGCATCGAATTTTTCGGTGAAGATCTTGACCTCTGCTGGCGCGCTCATTTGTCGGGAGCTCGAGTCGTCGTGGTCCCAGCCGCAACCGCTCGACATCGCGCGTCGATTGTCGAGCGCTTAGCGAGTCGTCGATCAGATTCAGCGACGTTGATGCGTCAAGCAGAACGTCATCGCATGGCCACCGTGGTGTCACTCACAGGACGTCGACGCTTGCCGATCGTTCTTCCTTCGCTCGTTGTCTTAACTTTCGTCCAAGTTCTTGGAGAAATCGTCAGAGGACGATGGCAACGTGCATCGGCTGGCTTAAGCGGTTTGTTTGGGTTGCTGACAAACATTGGCGCTATCGCTCGTCGGCGCTCGCGAGTGCGACAATTGCGTCGAGTTCCGGATCACGAAGTTGTTGAACTTCAGATTCGCGGCAGCGTGCGTTGGAAACGAATGATTCGACATCGTCGATTTGCACCGTCGACGAATCTGTCAACTGGCGGCGATGTAGCGCGTGAGCGAAGTCCGTGGGTATTGGCTTCGTGGGCGATCCTGGGCATTTTGCTGTTCCTTGGTGGTCGCCAATTATGGACTAACGGCGTGCATTCGGTGGGCGACTTGTTGCCACTACCCGAATCACCCCGGGATTTATTTCAAGAGTATGTACGGGGCTGGCGGTCCCAGGATCTTGGTAGTACAACGGCGCAGCCGACGAGTACTGCGCTCGTCGCGCTCGGCGGGATATTCACCCTAGGAAATATGGGACTCCTACATACCTTGATCACTATTGGTTTGATTCCGATCGGCTGGCTTGGAGTATCAGCGTTGTGCGCGGTTGTTGCCAATGAACGCGCCCGTATTGTCGGAGTCATCGCTTATGCAGCAGTCCCGCTCCCGTACGCGGCAGTTGCAGGTGGGCGACATCAAGTCCTGATTGCGTATGCGGTTATTCCTTGGGCGTTGCACCTGATTCGTTCATTTGGCGGGATCGGCACGTCCATTGTTGATGATGAACCCGGCGATGTTGTCAATCATCCGTCAACAGAAGAGCGGATTCGACTCGTCGCCAAGATGTCGTTACTCTTCGGCGTCACTTTGGCCTTTAGCCCTTCAGTGATCTTTGTTGTTCTGTTGAGCGCGTTGCTGTGGTTGCTGACGGCTGCGATTTCAGGCGGATCAACTCGCGCTGCTGGCTTGGGATTCGCTGGTGCTCTGACTGCGACGGCAGCTGCGGTTGTTCTCAATATGCCATGGATTACGCGTTACCTGTCGAGCGATGGTTGGAGCGCCATTGTTGGAGCACCAACGCATTCGCCCGAGAACCTCGGACTGTGGAACGTTCTGCGATTTGGTATCGGTCCAGCGGCCTTAGGTGGGCTCATTGTCTTGTTGTACGTGCCACTTCTCGTTGCACCCTTAGTTTCAAAAAACTCACGCTTCATTTGGGCTTCACGGGCCGTCATTTTGTCGGTTGTCTCGATCGCTCTGGCGTTACTCAATTCGGCTGATCAACTTCCATTCCGACTTCCCGAAACCGGAATCCTTTTGGCTCCTGTGGCGAGTTGTTTGGCGATTGGAGCGGCCATCATTGTGATGGCGTTTGGAATTGATGTGCGTGGTGGGCGCTTTGGTTGGCGCCAACCCCTCGCTTTGTTGTCGCTCATCACACTTCCACTCGGGATTCTGCCAGTGGTAGCTGCGGCACCTGACGGACAATGGCAACAACCGTCAACCACTCTTGCTCAACAGATGAAAGAACTGCTTGGTGACACCAGTCAGGGTGATTACCGAGTTCTGGTGGTTGGAGATCCCCGACTAGTCACCTCAGATCAGCATGCGTATGAATCCGGGTTGACATATGCATTGTTTGAAAATGGCGATGCAACAATGTTGAATCAAGTGTCTTCGGGATCTGATGAAGCAGCCAATTTGGTTCGACCTTTGCTTGATGCAGTTGCATTAGGTTCAACGAAACGCGTTGGAAGGTTGATGGCCCCACTCGGAATTCGTTACATCGTCATTCCTTTGCTTGACCGAGTTCATTCAACGAGTGATTCGCCGTTGCCACTGCCATTGGGCTTTCGTGAGGCATTTGCCGAACAATTAGACCTGCGCAATGTTTACGGTCCGTCCAGCATGGTGATTTTTGAGAATTCGCAATGGATTCCGCTCACTGGGATGCTGAGTGCAGTGGCTGCGCAACAAAGTGGCGAAGGTGGCTCGGACGCATTGGTTGCGACTGAACTCACGGGCTCTATCGCCGTTCTCAATGGGACAACTAGTTGGGACAGTCCATCCCAAGAGATTCCCGCTGGTCGTTTGCATGTGGGGTTCCCATTTGATTCACGTTGGACTTTGTCTATCAACGGTGAGTCAGTCAAACCTCAAGCATCATTTGGAACCGTGATGAACTTCGAAACTGGAAGCGGTGGCATCGCCGAGCTCCAATACGCAACTCCGTTCACGCGGTATATATGGGTACTGCTGCAAGTTTTGCTGTGGGCCTTCGTTGCGCTTGGAGTACTGCAACCGAAATGGCGTGGTCGTAGAGCTGGGCAAAAATTTGTGTTGCCCGAGTCAACGCCCATCGTCGTGTTGTCTGTTGATGCAAAGCCAGGTGAGCAATCATGAATCGCCGGCTCGGTTTGTACGCAGCTCTTGTTGTGATCACTGGTCTCGCGATCAACTTTTCAAGCGACGCAGGAAATCTGCCGCCAGCGGTGTTTTCTAATTCAGTGAACCCAGGGACGCCAGCGATTGTTCGTGATGATCTGTCAGTCACCAGTACATGGTTCTGTGCAGGAACTTCGGCTGCTGGTGAAAGCGAAAACGGAACGTACGGTGGAGAAATTGTCATTTCGAACCCGCGTGAAACTCCGGTTTCTGGTTTGTTGACACTTCTCACCAGCGAGCAAGAGCCGATCACCCAAGTGATTAATGCTGATCCCCGTTCGCAACTGGTGATTGATATCAACTCGTTAGTTTCGGCTCCGTATGCGAGTGCGTATGTTGAGCTCAACGATTCGGCGGCAAGTGTTGAACAACGAGCACTGCATCCAGCGGGAGCTGCCGTATCTCCTTGCGCGAATCGAACCTCTGATCAGTGGTACTTCGCCGACGGTTTTTCGGCGGAGTCATCAGATTTCCGTTTGATCTTGTCGAACCCGTATATGTCGCCAGCAATTGTCAATATTGAAGTTGCGACCGAGGACGGCCAACGAACTCCGCCGAATCTCGAAGGCTTTGTGGTTCCATCGCAATCGATACGAGTGCTGAATATTCCAGAATCTGGATTTCGTGATGAAGAGATATTGGCAATCAGCGTGGTTGCGACAACTGGTCGAATTGTGGCCGCCAAAGATCAGCATTACTTAGGAGCGGGCAGATTAGGACACGTGCTGACTTTGGGAAGTCCATCAACTTCTGATCAGTGGTGGTTCGCTGATGGCGAAAAAGGTACGGGGATTTCTGAGACCTACATGATTTTTAATCCGACCGATCAAGATGTCACCGCCGACGTGGTGATCCTTGGACTTGATCCAACAGTTGATTCGATTGAGCCGACAACGCTGACGATTCCTGCCCATGATGTAGTTCCGTTTGATGTGTCCGCAATCGTGGGATTGCCTGATGGTTCACACGGTGGGGTGGTCAGCGGTCAGTCGGGGGGACAACTCGTCGTTGAGCGAATTCTGACAAAGCCAGCAGGATCGAGCGTGGCTACAACTGCGGTTCTGGGCGCGCAACGTGGTTTCCAATCCACTCGCTGGAGCGTCCCGACTTCGACGACAATCGCTATCGAAGATGTGTTGACGATTCTCAATACATCACCCAACGATGGCGTCGTCACGATCTATTCGGTTGGTCCTGGTGGCGAAGAACCCGTTCCGGGTTTGAGTGATATCCCGATTGCTGCGAATGGTTTGATTTCGATTGATTTGGTAGATCCATTGTCATTCGGTCGTGCACTAGAAGTTGAAAGCGATCAATTAATTTTGGTTGAGCGCCGACTTGAGCGAACACCAACATTGCGTGGACGTAGCGGTTCATTGGCATTTCCTGAAATGATGTAGTCATGGTCAGTATTGCAATAGCGTTTGGGATCGGTCTATTAGTAGCACTCATTGCTTTGGTTCTCCGTCGACGGAGCGCAGTAGATGCTCCGACACAAAAAGTATTTGCTGCACCGACACAGATCGATCGAAGCGATTTTCCGACGGCAGAGCACCAATGGATGGTGGCTGTGTTTACTTCAGAAACGTGTCATGTTTGCGCCGATATGTTGGCCAAGGCTCACGTTGTTGCAAGCAATAGTGTTTCGGTGGTCGAACTTGAATACAGCGCATTCAAAGACTTGCACGGCAAGTACAACGTTGAGGCTGTACCGACCATCATCGTGACCGATGAACGCGGAGTTGTGCACAAATCGTTTATTGGACCCGTGAGCGCTACTGATCTGTGGGCTGGCGTGGCTTCGGCTCGCGAGCCCCAGTAATACGACTTGGCGTAGCGAACGCGGTGTCGTTATTCGGTGATACTGACCGGTGCCGGTGTGGTTCCGTCAAGTCCCTGTTGAACCAGAGCGTTGACTAAATCGCCGTCAATGGTTTCTTTTTCAAGGAGAGCTTGGGCCACGAGATCAAGACCGATGCGATGTTTGGTGAGAAGTTCGATGGCGCGAACTTCTTGTTGACGCAAAATGGAATTGATCTCTTCGTCCATCAGGCGCGCGGTGTCATCGCTGTACTCACGACCGCCAGTCATGAGGTCTTCGCCGAGGAAAACATTTTGTTGATTGTGCCAAGCCATCGGTCCGACTTTGTCGCTCATACCCCATTCGCGCACCATGCGGCGAGCGAGACCAGTGACGACTTCGAGATCGTTTGATGCCCCAGTGGTTTGTTGCTGGAAAACGATTTCTTCGGCGACACGACCACCGAGAGCCATGCAAATGCGATCGAGGATGTAGTCCTTAGAGAAACTATGACGCTCTTCGGGAAGTGTTTGCGTGACACCAAGAGCCATACCTCGAGGAAGGATGGTGACCTTGTGCAACGCATCGCCATGTGGCAATACGGTGGCAAGGATCGCGTGACCACCTTCGTGATAAGCGGTGACTCGCTTTTCTTCGGTCGACAAAATGAGTGAATCACGACGTGCGCCCATCATGATGCGATCGCGCGCCGACTCGAAGTCAATTCGTTCAATCTGTGCGCTGGCGCGGCGCACTGCAAACAATGCTGCTTCATTCACCAAGTTGGCAAGATCGGCTCCGCTCATGCCTGGCGTTCCCTTGGCCATGGTGTCAAGGTCGACATCAGGTCCCATGCGCTTGTCACGACTATGTACACGCAAGATTGCCGCGCGCTCTTCAAACTCGGGCAAAGGAACGACGATCTGACGATCGAAGCGACCTGGACGAAGCAAAGCGGGGTCAAGGACATCGGGTCGGTTGGTCGCGGCCAAGATGACGATTCCTTCAGAAGTTTCGAAACCGTCCATTTCGGACAACATCTGGTTCAACGTTTGCTCACGCTCATCGTGGCCGCCACCGAGGCCAGCACCACGCTTGCGCCCAATGGAGTCAATTTCGTCAATGAAAATAATGGCTTTGCCCATTTTGCGAGCTTGTTGGAACAAATCACGGACGCGACTTGCTCCGACACCAACAAACATCTCCATGAAGTCAGAACCAGTCACCGATAAGAAGCCGACACCGGCTTCTCCGGCAACGGCGCGAGCAAATAGGGTCTTGCCTGTTCCTGGCGGGCCGACAAGCAGCATGCCCTTCGGTACCTTGGCGCCGATTTCTTTGAAACGTTCGGGCATGCGTAAGAAGTCAACAACTTCTTTGATTTCGGTTTTAACACCTTCGTAACCAGCAATGTCGGCAAATGTCGTCGAAGGTCGATCCGCGTTATATGCCTTGGCACGACTGCGACCGATTGACATCATGTTGCCCATTTGCCCAGAGGCTCGCTTGTTCATCCACACCAAGAAGCCCATGATCAAAATGAAAGGCAACAAAAGAGGAATGAGATTCATGACCCAGTTCGACTGCGGAGTGCTGGGTTTGAAATCGACACCTTGACTTCGCAGTAATTCGCGATCGAGCTCGTTCGGGAATCCGGGGGGAGCAGTCGTTGAAAAAGAACTGCCATCAGTGAATGTGCCAGTGATGGTAAGCGTTGCGTTGTTCAACTTGACTTCATCAACTGAGCCATTGGTGACTTGGGTGATGAATTCTTCGAACCCCAATTTTTCGCGGTCGGGACCAGGCAGAAGTTGGGGTCCGAAAATGAGGACCAAAATGAGACCGAGGAGAACCCACGGTGACCACTTCGGCATTGACGGTCGACCAGTCGGCTTGCCGTCGGGAGTTGGGCCATCTTTAGGCGACTGCAAGCGACCCGACTTTCGACCGGGATTATTGCTCGACGAGGGCGCGGGCGATGGTGGCGGAGGGGGAGGAGTGGGCTCGCTCATTCCGCCATGATACGACCGGGTAGCGACACAGTGTGCGTCGGGCGCAGTTCAAATGGGCTCATCACCGCAAATTAGAAGTCACAATTGCCCCATCGTCTCATATTTTCTGTACGTGTCCTATCCACCAAAAAACCATGCCAATCCCGTAACTTTTCGGAATGCGTTCGTGCACTCGTAGCGGTTGTCGGGAGACGGCCCATGTTTCTTTGACTTTTCAGTACAACTCTTCGGCCATTTGGATTCATCATGTCCAAGACGAACGGGAACTGAATGTGTACGAATTGTGCGATAAGCATTGGCAACGATTTGCTCCACCGAATGGCTGGACTCTTGATGATCGGCGTCGGGCCGAAGTCCTACCTTTCGTGCACCGCTTGGCCGGCTAGTTCGGTCAATGACGCGCCCTCATCCAGCGACCAACGCCACTCGATTTACGGTAGGAGTGGCGGTATTTGCTTGGCTTTTGGCTTATGTAGCCGCTTTGCCATTACAAGGCATACTTATTTCGATCACGGGTCATGGCGGAGAAAAATCTGATTCGTGGCCGATTTCTCTGACGGTCCTTTCGGTTTTGTGTCTTTGGATCCCCTTTGTTGTTGCGCTTGTGGTCGTGAGTCGTCGCTGGGGTCAAGACCAATTCAGCCGAGATTTTAAAGTACACCTGCGTTGGGTTGACCTCGCTGGACTCCCGATCGGAATCGCGAGCCAATTGTTATTGGTGCCGCTGATCTATTGGCCGTTGCAACGAATATGGCCCGATGCTTTCTCGAGTGACGAAATCGAGCAACGCGCCCGCGAATTGTGGGATAAAGCCCATGGCGGTTGGATCGTGGTTTTGGTGGTTGTCGTTGCTCTTGGCGCCCCGATCATTGAAGAATTGGTGTACCGAGGATTAATTTTGCAGGCTTTGCAAAGCCGCCTGAACGATTGGTTGGCGTTAATCATTTCGGCGGCGTGGTTCGCCTTGATTCACTTGCAACCCGTTGAATTGCCGGGTCTTTTTGCATTCGCTCTCGTTCTCGGAATCTGTTTTCAACGAACGGGTCGGCTGGGAATGTCGGTTATGGCACACATTGGGTTTAACGCTGCAGGACTTTTGCTCGCCTCTCGGTAGCGCCAAGGTGGCAAGATAGATCTTCGTATGGACGATCTAGAGATTGAGTCAACAACAGCTGGCGATGAGGCGGGACGAGCGGCCTCAACAGATGCAAATGTACAAGGCGCTGCCGATCGCTGGAATCCATTTCGGGGTTGGGAACGCGAGCGACTCGTCATATTTTGGATTCGCATCGCGCTCGTTGGTATCAGCACGATTATTGCAATCAAGGTCATTCAGCCATCACTAGTTTTTAAAGACACCACACCAACCGGCGGAGACATGGGTGCGCACGTATGGGGGCCGGCGTATCTTCGCGATCATCTGTTGCCGTGGAAACTTAATGGTTGGTCAATGGATTGGTATTCGGGACTTCCGGTGTATCGCTTCTATATGGTCGTGCGTAGTGATATTGAACTTCGTATTTCCGTACGGTGTTGCACTAAAGATTGTTGCGGTCGCGGGAATTGTTACATTGCCACTTTGCTGTTGGGCCTTTGGTCGGCTCGCACGTTTTGCATTTCCGATTCCGGAACTGTTTGCAATGGTGGGATTGGTGTATCTGCTTGATGAGAGTTACACAATTTACGGAGGCAACGTTGCCTCAACCATGGCTGGCGAGTATTCGTTCTCTGTCGCTCTTTCTTTTGCGATGTTGGCATTCGGATTTTTCGCCAATGGTTTACAGACCGGAAAACATCGAGTCAAGGCTGCTGTATTTATGGCGCTTGCCGTTTTATGTCATGGCATCGTGGCTATTTATGTTGCTGTCGGTCTTGTGCTCATGGCGCTTTTGTGGCTTGACAAATCGAAGGTTCGTTGGTTTGTAACAACCGCGGGTTCGGGTGCATTACTTTCTGCCTTTTGGGTCGGACCGTTCTTGTTGAACCATGCCTACATGACTGATATGAAATATAAAGGCGAACCCGGAAACGGTTCGTTC
>JBEDJE010000005.1:0-15663 GCA_041172985.1 Actinomycetota bacterium | reverse complement strand
GAGTGCGCTCGGGCAACTTCTCAAGAGCGACCTTGGTCTGCTCGATTGCCGTATCTACCTTTTGCAGTTCGTACAGCGCCTTGACATCCATACTGATGACTGTATGCCCTCGGGCTAGCAACTTCCCACTGTGTACAGCGAGGGGTCAATAGTCGGTACTGGCCAAGTGGGATCAACCACTCCCCTAGGAACCGTCGTATTGAGGTCGGTGATAACCCCCGGCGCAGGCGGGACCAAGGTGGTCGAGGTCGTACTCGTCGTTGTACTTGTCGTCGTTGTTGGGACTGTCGTCGCGGTCGGGTCACCCGGCACCGTCACGGGCGGAGACGTCGTTGCGGTCGGAGGTGCAGTGACAGGCGTCAAGCAATCTGTCCCTGGCAAATACAAACGCATCGAACTGCGCGGGTTGGCCGGCGGTGTTGAGAAGAATGTTGCAGGTTGACCAACAAGCGCCGCATCCATCGCTGCCTTCCAAATACGCGACGGGAATGTGCCACCCACGACATTGTCAACGCCAACGGCAAGGAACTCGGGAATACCGACCATCGGCAAATACTTGTCAGGATGGCCGACCCAAACCGCGGTCACGAGTTCGGGGGTATATCCCACCATCCACGAGTTGGTGTTGTTGTCTTGAGTTCCGGTCTTGGCAGCCGCGACCCGACCTTCGAGTGTGCTGCGGCGAGCAGTACCCGAAATCATGACTCCCGCCAAGATGTTCGTCGTTTTTGCCGCCGCTTCAGGAGTCAACACCGCAACACCATCATCTTGGTGTTGAAAAAGCACGGCTCCATCGGGGCCAGAAATGCTCTCGATGTAATACGGGTCCATGTGCAGTCCGTTATTCGCCAATGTCTGCGCCCCAGAAGCCATGTCAAGAGGACTCATCTCGTTGGCACCCGTTGCAAATGATGCGTACGGACGTAACGGCTCGCGCTCGGCCGGATTGCGCTCGGGATACAAGTACAAGTTCTTGGCCATGCGGTACGTCGTATCAACCACGCGATCGAGGCCGACCATCTGAGACAGCCGACCAAATGCGCAGTTGATTGAGAACCACGTCATCTCGTCGACTGGTCCGAGTGGTCGACTGACACCTTGTTCGGCAACAAATGGATTTTCGGGATCATCAGGGTTTGGCAACGTGCACGGCAACGTTCCGTCGAGCAAATCGTCATTTTGAACACCTGCTTGAACCGCTGCAGCCAAGATGAACATCTTGATACTTGATCCAGTCTGACGAGGAGCGAGCGCCATATTCACTTCGTTGCGGCCAGCAACGAATGGTTTGCCACCAACCATGGCCCGCACTGCTCCGGTTTTGCTGTCAAGCGTCACGATTGCAGTTTCAATACCTGCAGTGTTTACTGGCAGTTGAGTATCCCGTGCATTCTCTGCTGCGACCTGGGCAACTGGATCAAGTGTTGTGTAGATACTTAAACCGCCACGGAAGAGCTTGTTGTACCGCTCTTGATATGTCTCACCGAGAAGATTGCTCTTGTTCAACAGATACGACTTCACTTCTTCACTGAAATGGGTTCGGGTAATTTTCTTTTCAGCGATGGTTTGTACCACTTCAGGAATTTGCCAACTTCCGACGCATTGAGCCGACACCACCGGATCATCAGATGGATCAAGACATGTCTTTATGGCTTCAGATTCAGATGCCTCCATCAGACCCACATCGACGACTGCGTCAAGAGCTTGACCAAAACGACGTTTGCTCTGTTGCGGACTTCTGATGGGGTCATAACTGCTCGGTGCCTGAATGAGGCCCGCCAAGAAGGTTCCTTCGATCAAATTCAGATCTTCAACCTTCTTGCCGAAATAGACCTCGGATGCAGCCTGGATTCCGTAGGTGTTATTCCCGAAATAAATCGTGTTGAGATAACGCTCCAGAATCTCGTCTTTCGTGCGTTCTTTTTCAAGACGAAGTGCGTAAACAATCTGCAAAAGTTTGTAGCGCCCATCACGTTCGAGACCGCCAAGAAATTCAACCTTGACGACTTGCTGAGTGATAGTGGATGCGCCTTGACGCGCCCCGCCTTCAAAGTTGGACAAGGTGGCGCGAAAGAGACCACGCATGTTGACGCCATGGTGGTTATAAAACTCACGATCCTCAACAGCAAGTACCGCTTGAAGTACCGGCTGCGGAATTTGACTCAACAGAACGGGCTGACTGTTCTCGAGTTCGTAAGCGGCGATCTCATTGCCAGCACGGTCATATACGTACGTTCGTTTTGCAATTCCCTCCCACGCGGGAAGCGCAACCGGAGACTCTTCGTGAGCATTGGCGACTTGCCACAGGCGTGGAGCTACGCCAACGACTGCCGCTGTCAACACAAGTGCTCCCGCCACAACGACGATGCACAGCCGCATCCACCAGGTGATCATTCGCACAACACTTCTACGGTAGTTGGCAGTTCGGGCAGAGCAGCGTCACCCCCGAGGCACTACCGTTTCATCTATGTCTCAATCTCCCGCTCACCCCTTCCGATTTGGCGTCCAAGCCTCAAAAACCAACACTCGCGATTTATGGGTTGACCTCGCCCATCGTTGTGAAGACAAGGGCTACTCGTGCCTCACGATGCCTGATCACTTCGATGATCAACTAGCACCAGTTCCAGCGCTCATGACCGCCGCCAACGTCACAACCACCCTTCGCATTGGCGCCTTGGTCTGGGACAACGACTACAAGCACCCCGCAGTTCTTGCCAAAGAGCTAGCGACCATGGACGTGCTGTCCGATGGACGGCTTGAACTCGGTATTGGCGCGGGCTGGATGATCAGCGACTACGAACAGATGGGCATCCCTTACGACGCGGCCAAAGTTCGCATTGATCGTTTCGTGGAAGGGCTCAAGGTCATTAAAGGCGCAATGGCCGAAGGTCCCTTTTCGTTTTCGGGCGATCACTACACAATCACCGACTACAACGGAACTCCGAAGCCAGTTCAAGCACCGTGTCCACCGATCCTCATTGGCGGTGGCGGCAAGCGCGTGCTGTCGATTGCTGCTCGCGAAGCCGACATTGTTGGCATCAACGCCACCATGTCGGCGGGAGTTGTTGGCCTGCATACTTTCAGCACCATGACCGCCGAAGTTGTCGACGAGAAAGTTGCCATTGTCCGCGAGGCGGCGGGAGCACGTTTCAACGACATTGAACTCAACGTCCGCGCTTTCTTAGTGAACATTACCGACGATGCCAAGCAAGCAGCCTCAGGAATCGCGTCGATGCTCGGCGTCGAACAGCAAATGGTTGAAGAATCACCTTTTGCACTTGTTGGCCCAACGAGCAAACTCATTGAAGATTTGCTCGAACGACGCGAACGCTGGGGTTTCTCGTACGTCATCGTCGGTGCCGACGATGTTGATTCATTTGCTCCAGTTGTTGCTGCCCTCAACGGCAAGTAAGACGGGAAAACTTTTGTGACCGAAGCCAAGTCAATAGCACTTTGTGGCGCCGGAATGATCTCTGGCGCTCACGCGATGGCGGCACATGTGCTTGGTAACCCGGTCGTTGCAGTTGCGTCACGAAGCCGAGAAAAGAGTGCCGAACGCGCCAACCAACTGAATGCAAAGTCGGTTGAGTATTCACAACTTCCAAGTGGAGCCGATGTCGTCATCGTCGCGACGCCACCAGCACAGCATTTTGACCACGCTGTTTATTCGCTGCAACGCGGAGCCGCGGTCATTATCGAAAAGCCCCTCGCCTACACATTGAACGAAGCCGATCGCCTCGTTTCGCACGCCGAACAAAACGACCAAAAGATTTTGTACGCCGAGAATTTGGCTTATGCCCCAATCGTTCACGCTTTCATCAAGCGAGCGACCACCATTGGCACAGTCACCCACATGTCGCTACGTACCGTGCAGTCTTTGCCCCAGTGGGGCGGTTTCACGACTGCCGAATGGGGCGGTGGTGCACTTTTCGATCTTGGTGTGCACCCCCTGGCAATCGCTGTACTTGTTGGTCGCGCGATTGGCGCTGGTGAAGTCGTTGCTGTATCGGCGCACCTTGACGGCGAGGTCACTGACACTCATGCCGATATCAGCCTCACATTTGCCAACGGACTTCAGGCCAGTGTTGTTTCATCATGGCAAGGTTCAGAAATTCCTGAGTGGAACTTTCAGGTTGCCTCAGATCAAGGTGTGGTTCGCGCCGAATTGATGCCGAACCTCAATCTTGAACACAATGGAGAAGAGGTCGCACTGCCTACGGCTACCGCTCCAATCCCTTTCATTGAACAATTTGGTTATGTCGGCCAACTGCAAGCATTTGCTGAAGATCTCAACACTCGCTCAACACCATTCATGGACGTTGCATTCGGTCGCTGGATCATGGAAATCGTCTGCGCCGGATACGTATCGGCACGACAGAACTCACAAGAAATCCCAGTGCCTAGTGGATGTGATCGTTTCGTCAGTCCCTTACAACTTTGGAAAGGCCCGTAGTTAGGCAATGTTTCCCCGATCAGATATTTCACGTCGACTTTTTCTGGCACTCGGCGCTTCATCCTTTGTTGCAGCCTGCTCAAAAACTACGGGTGATGGACAACCAACCGCAAGCTCTGAAATGTCTAGTTCTCAAGCGCCTTCTCCCCAGTCAACATCTCCAGGCGATGTCGAACTGCCGACAAGCACTTCATCTGCTCCGCCCATTCCGTATTCGCAGCCAGGCTGGTTGGCGATTGAAAATGCCCAAGCCGGCACCGACAATTGGCGCATCAACTTAGATATCGCACCCACGGAGCGATTGAACATGAACGGCTTTATTGAAGGGTATGCCGACACCACTAGCGCTCAGTCGGGGCAGGTCGTCAACGTCTACGTCAACACCGGGTCGCCACAGTGGCATCTTGAGGCATACCGCATGGGTTATTACGGTGGACTCAATGCTCGTCTGATATGGACTTCCGAAACTTTTGAGCAAGCATGGCAATTTGTTGAACCATCATTCGACCGTGAAACGCGCATGCATGCCGCTCAGTGGTCACCCTCAACCTCAATCACGATTGACGACAGTTGGCCACCAGGTTCATATCTCCTGAAACTGAATTCATCAGAGGGTGGGGCGCACTACATACCTTTAACAGTTCGCCGTGATGACTGCGCAGCATCACTCGTTGTCGTCTCGGCTGTCACCACCTGGCAGGCATATAACCCTTGGGGTGGACGCAGCCTGTACGAAAACTTTGGACCAGGGAGTCGCTTTGATCGATCGACGGTGGTCTCATTTGATCGGCCATACGCGTCGGCGTATCACTGGGGCTCAGCAGATTTCTTAACCCACGAATTACCTCTCATCAGTTTGATTGAAGAGTTGGGTATTGACACTGCGTACGTCACTGATATCGATCTTCACACGAGTGCACTTGATGGTGACGGCACGCTCAATCCCGTGTTGACAAATCGCACTGCACTTCTGACGACGGGTCACGACGAGTACTACTCAACACCAATGCGTGCGTCGCTTGAAAGAGCACGCGATGCCGGGATCAATCTTGCATTCTTTGGAGCAAATGCGGTGTATCGCCACATTCGCCTTGAGCCCAACAGCGAAAGCATGCCTTATCGACAACTGGTCAACTACCGCACCGCCGATTCCGATCCGATGACTGCACAGGATCCTTTGCAATCGACAGTGCAATGGCGAAACGCCCCACTCAACCAACCCGAATCAGCTCTCATCGGCGTTCAGTACTTTGCTGCTGGCATCACGGCTTCAATGAAACTCGTCAATACTGACAACTGGGTTTTCAAGGATGTTGACCTCTCCAACGGCCGCACTATGAAAAAGCTTGTGGCGATTGAAGCCGATGGACTTGGCCCATCAAGCAGCGAGCCATCAAATCTTGAGGTGCTCGCCAGTTCTCCCGTGATGTACAAGGATTCGCGGTACAACCATGCGATGACCTATTACTCCGCCGATAGCGGCGCTGGCGTTTTTGCAACTGGGACTATCGGATGGATCAATGCTCTCGACATCGCTGAATGGGGCGACGAAAAAGTGTCAACGTTTGTTCGCGGAGTAACAACCAATGTTTTGCAAGCCTTCGCATCAGGTCCAGCCGGCACAAAGCACCCAAGTGTCGGCAACGCCAGTCGCTATCGAGCGTCGGTGCAACCCATCGACGACTGATCATTCTGAAAAACAACGGGTGGGCGCTGAGGGACTCGAACCCCCGACCTCCTCGGTGTAAGCGAGGAGCTCTAACCAACTGAGCTAAGCGCCCGTCTAGAAGTGAAAATCCTACCGTCACCTGGGTCGTTCAAAACGAGAAATAGCGGGTATCCACGATGTACGCGTCTCGCGCTACTACGGTTTTTCTTGTGGCAACCCGCCCTGGTGACGCTGAAAGCGAACTCCTTCGACAATATCTAGATGACATCGGGACGTACCCGTTGCTCAACGCCGATGATGAACGTCGCCTCGCTGCCCTCATTTTGGCCTCACGTGTCGCCCAGGAAAGACTTGATTTCGACCCGGCACCCAAGGGACGCGAGCGCACCGAATTGATGCGAACCCTGCACGCTGGCGACGATGCCCGGGCTCAATTCATTCAATGCAACCTTCGTTTGGTGGTCAGTGTGGCCCGCCGTTACGAAGGTGCTGGTCTCGGACTCTTAGACCTGATTCAAGAAGGCAACCTTGGCTTGATGCGTGCCGTTGAAGGTTTTGACCACGAAAAGGGTTTCAAGTTCTCGACCTACGCGACCTGGTGGATTCGCCAGTCAATTGGTCGCGCTCTCGCCGATTCGTCGCGGACCATTCGTGTGCCATCGCATGTGCGTGAGGTCTATTCGCTCATTGACCAAAGCACCGAAAAGTTGGCAGCCGAACTTGATCGTCAGCCGACAGTCGAAGAAATCGCCGAACTGTCGGGCGTCAGCGCCGAGCGCGTCGCCCTCGTTCATCAGCACCGTCGCCCATTGGTCTCGTTGTCGACTCCCCTCGATATGGACGGCGACTCCGAACTTGGCGATCTGATTGCTGACGAAGGCGCGATCTCGCCATTTGAATCAGCGGCCGCTGCTCTCGAGAAGAGAGCCTTGATTCAACAGTTGCGCCGCCTTGAAGAACGCGAAGAAGAGGTGTTGCGCGCCCGCTTTGGTATTGACGGCCATCCGATGACACTTTCGGAGATCGGCGAAAAACTTGGCATCACTCGTGAGCGAGTTCGCCAGATTGAATCTCGGGCCCTTGGCAAGTTGCGCCATCCAAGCGTGTCACGCGTCTGGCACGAAGGCCAACGCTCAGCCGATGCTGTCTGATCGACCGATCAAACAGTTCTATAACGGCAACTTGTGACGCGTCGCCAAAGCTTCGTTGAAGATTTCGTTCGAGGCCGCCACCGGAGTTCGTCGAGCAGAGTGATCAAGAACAATCAGTTCACGGCCTTGGGCATCTTCAACCCGCACACCGACCTCGCGACAGATCAGAAATGCTGCGGCGTAATCCCACACGCCATGCGCGCTCGGGCTCATGTCAATAAATGCATCAACCGTTCCGTCAGCTACGTAGCAAATATCAATTGCTGAAGCACCGAACGATCTGAACTGGCCCCAGCCCGCTCCATCTGGCGGCCAACCCGAGACTGCGACCAACGCCGAGTTCCAGCCAGTCACTGGTGGGCGCGTCAACGCCGCACCGTCTCTGAACGCACCCTGACCGCGCACAGCCCACCAACGTGTGCCGACAGCCTGATCGACTACCAGCGCCACCAGTGGGCCAGCATCGTCGACTGCACACAGCGATGTGGCGTAATGCGGTATGCCTCGGCTGGCATTTGTTGAACCGTCAAGAGGATCGACGATGACGACGATGCTCCGGTCAAGATTCTCTGAGCCACTTTCCTCCGAGAGTATTCCCACGCCAGCAGCGCGCAACATCTCTAAAGCAACTTGATCGACTACTAGGTCAGCGGAGTATTGGGTGTCACGAAGACCAGATGGACCCCAATCTACGATCCCCTTCAAAGCAGACCCGATTTGATCTGCTACATCGTTCAGCAACTGGAGTGTTTGGGTTGCGTCCATCACAACGAGGGTAGTGCGCCTGTTGCCCATTATCCTGAACTCAGTTTCAAAGGACGGGTTATGGCTTTCATTGATGTTGCTGGGTTTGTCTCCGACATGAAGAGTCATGCCATTGACCATGGCTTTCATGTGCACGATGAGCGCCACTTCGTGGAGACATATTCGCTTCGCCAGTTATGGGAAGTAGATCTGCACCCCGAAGAGGCCTGCGACGGTCCGATCGATTTGCACTTGTCTCTTGAAGTTGACCCACGCGCTCTCTTGGGTTTCGAAGATGAGATGAGCAAACTCGAGGACCCGTCAGATGAGCCGCCTCAAGGTTTTGAGTTTCCCCTACTTTTTACGTGGACTCTTCCGCCGCTCACGAGTCGACCCGACTTGTTGGTACTTGCGACCGACCTGGCCGGAGTCGGCGGAACCGAATTACCTCTTGAGGTTTCAGCAATTGACTCAACCGCGTCGGTGATTGACGCTCCCGAACACCGCTTATCGATTGTGGCGCGACTGAGCGTGCCGCTTGCCGATGTCTACGTCAATGATGATTCAGCTTTCTGCAGCGTCCTCGAAAAATGCAGTGAAGTCAGTTTGTTCCTTCTTGAGATCGCACCTTCGTGGATGTCTGAATCGTGAACTTTTGTGCAATCACACGCTCGGCATCGTTCAACATGAAATACTGACAACATGAATGTTGCCGAACTCATCGACATCTTGCGTGACCTAGATCCAGAAACAATTGTTGAAATGGCCATTGTTGCGCCAGTGACCGATCGCTCTGATGACATCACAGTTGATCAATACGAAGTCGAAGGAGTGCTTCCTCGTGACCCGGCCGACCACGAGGGCGAGTCAGTTGTTTGGTTGATTGGTGGCGAACCTCACGATGTTGACGAGTTTGTTGATGCCATCGAAGGATCGAGTGAATCTTTGCAAACGGGCCAATACGCCGACGTAATCGAGATCGACCGTAGCGCCGAGGCGCGCAAAGGAATTTTCGGTCGCTGAGATGGGTTTTTCTTACCGCAAACGAATTCGCACCGGCAAGCGCTCGTGGCTGAATATTTCGAAGCGTGGCGTGAGTGGTAGCGGCCGCTTGGGGCCTTTCACCATCAACTCGCGTGGTCGCTCCACGGTACGACTTGGCAAGGGCTTGAGCTATCGCGGCGGCTGCGCGACAGTCATTGTGGTGGGTTGCGGCATGGTTGCAGTTGCGACCACGTTACTCACGCGCATATAAATCAATCTCTCAGATCAATGACCACACTGCGCCATACCCATCGGCGAGAATGAGTTATGGCATTTGGTCAACCCGCTGGTCCCCCAGCATCACATTCGCAGATGAAGCAGTTGCTTGAACTTCTCAATGCCGCCGGACACACCGATTTTCGTGATGCGCGTGGACCTATGCAATTCAACCAACGCCAGGCTGGCGGAAAATTCACTCGTCAAGAAGCCGAAGATTTCATTGCGCAACTTGAAGCCGAGGCCGAACTCAATATCGAGACCCCACCCGAAGTTGTCGTCGCTCGATCGATTAAGCCAACTCCACGAGTCACGAGTTCTGAAAAAACTGTTCGCGATTTACCCGATTCGGTTTTGGCTGCCGAACTTCAACGCCGCGGTTGGATCGTCGTCGAACCGTAAGCGCACATCAAAACTAGTCAGCGAACAACGGCGACAACATCAGACAATCGGCCGTTGACAAATTGCTTGCCGTCGGAATGTCATACACAACAGCGATGCGCAGTAAGGCCCGAACATCTGGATCATGCGGCTGAGGCTCAAGCGGATCCCAAAAGAAAATCAGCATGTCAACTTGTTGTTCGCAGATCATTGCCCCAAGTTGCTGATCGCCGCCGAGTGGACCGCTCTTCAAACACTTCACGTCAAGACCAACCATTTCGATCAACATGCGCCCGGTAGTTCCAGTTGCTACGAGTGAATGCCGGCTGAGACGTTCTTTGTTGTTCTTCGCCCACTCAATGAGCAGGTCTTTCTTATGGTCGTGAGCAACAAGCGCAATGGTGTGCGTGGTCATGCCCCACTCTCGCACATCGGAGCGACGTCAACGAGGTGACATTGGTGGGGCGGGCAGGACTTGAACCCGCGACCAAGGGATTATGAGTCCCCTGCTCTAACCAACTGAGCTACCGCCCCAAAAGGCACAGGGCCCGCCTCTGGCGGACCCTGTGTTATGTGCTCCGAGAGCAGGGCTCGAACCTGCGACCCGCTGATTAACAGTCAGCTGCTCTGCCAGCTGAGCTATCTCGGAAGGCGAATCCGAGGATATCAGCCGAGGGGTCAATGCCCAATGGTCAGATACCAATCAGACCGGCCTCAATCGAGTTTGATCGGCTCTTCATCGGCTGCGGTGAATTCGGCTGCTGGCGCATCACCCAGACCGGCGGCGATGCGCACCTTTTCGGCGACCTCAACCATGATCTCGGTGTTCTCCATGAGGAAGTTCTTGGCGTTCTCACGACCCTGGCCCATTTGCTCGCCGTCGTAGGTAAACCAAGCACCAGACTTCTTGATGATGTTGAGATCGACCGCCATGTCGAGCACCGAACCTTCGCGGCTAATTCCCTTGCCGTACATGATGTCGAATTCGGCCTGACGGAATGGCGGTGACACCTTGTTCTTCACAACCTTCACGCGGGTGCGGTTACCGACAACTTCGGCACCATCTTTGATCGACTCAATACGACGAATGTCGAGACGAACTGATGAGTAGAACTTCAGCGCACGTCCACCAGGAGTGGTTTCGGGTGAACCGAACATCACGCCAATCTTTTCACGCAACTGGTTGATGAAAATCGCGATGGTGTTTGACTTATTGAGGTTGGCCGTCAACTTACGCAACGCCTGGCTCATCAAACGGGCCTGCAGACCCATGTGGCTGTCGCCCATGTCGCCTTCAATTTCGGCCTTGGGTGTCAATGCCGCAACTGAGTCAATAACGACGACGTCAAGTGCGCCTGAACGGATGAGCATGTCGACAATTTCGAGAGCTTGTTCACCGGTGTCGGGCTGCGAGATCAAAAGTGCATCGATGTCGACACCAATGGCACGGGCATAGATCGGGTCCATCGCGTGTTCGGCGTCGATGTATGCACAGATGCCGCCATTGCGCTGAGCCTCGGCCACGACGTGCATCGCGAGGGTTGATTTACCCGATGATTCTGGTCCGTAGATTTCGACCACGCGACCACGGGGCAAGCCGCCAATTCCGAGAGCGACGTCAAGTGCCAAGGCACCGGTCGGGATGGCTTCGATCGCCATGTCGGTCTTGTCGCCCATCCGCATGATGGAGCCTTTTCCGTATTGCTTGTCGATTTGGGCTAGTGCCATTTCAAGGGCTTTTTCACGATCGTTGCTCATTGCATTGCCTTTCGCTGTTGTGGTGTTTGTTGCTGTGGGTGTTGATTTGTTTGCCATAACTTGGACCGTACGAAGTGGGTGTTGCACAGTAGTTGTGCGGGCACCCGTGTACGGCGAATAACAAGAGCGTAACTACGAACGAGTGTTCGGTCAAGCATTGTCGATACGAACAGGTGTTTGACCTGCTCAGAGGGGGTGCCGATGCGACCGATTAGGACTGATTTGCCAGCCAGGCCTGAGCCTCAGCGATTTCCTCGACGCCCATCGGACGGGCCACGAGGTCGATCGCCATCCACAAAGTGTGGGTGACCGGCCACGTCAACACCGGAAAGACCAAGGCCGCCGAAGCTAGCACGATGTACAAGGTGAGCACTGGTACGTCAGGTGCGGTGAGGGCAATAGCGATACCCATTGCCACCATGATGAGGACAATGTTGACAACTGAAGCGACGGTCATCGAACCAAGTTCGTGACCGTCGGTATCGCGAGTGCGTTTCACACCGCATCCGACACAACGATCACCTTGTTTAAACCAAGAAGTAAACCACGCACGACGATTCGCGCAGCGAGGACATTGACGCATTAATGAGCGGCGAATCATTTTGCCAGTCGATGGCAAATTGTTTTCGCTTTGCGTCATTTGACTAATTCGTCAACGAACTCGCTAAAAACATTGGCGTATCGCATTGCTTCTTCATTGGTATGCATGATTGAAATCAACCATTGCTCATCGAGACCAGGCGGCAGCAAGATGCCACGGTTGATTCCGTGGATCCATTGTGCGAATGCAATATCGAGATCGGTCTTTTTGTAATCGCGGTAATTGCGAATTGGCTCTGGCGTCCAGGTGACGCAACCCTTCGCACCGAACTGCACAGTGTGGGCGGGTAGTCCCGCGTCGTCAATGATGTCGTTACAGGCATCGACCAACATCTTGTTGCGCCCAATCGCAGCAGCAGTTGCTTGAGGCGTGCACACTTCTGACAAAACTGCTTTCGCTGCCGCCATGCACAACGGGTTGCCGTTATAAGTTCCGAGGTGAATGACGCGGCCCATAGTGATTTGATCCATGTATTCGCGCTTGCCACCAAAGGCACCAAGTGGCAAACCACCACCGATTGATTTAGCGAGAGCAACAAGGTCTGGTGTCACTCCTAGTGCACCAGTTGCCCCTGACTTCATCAAAAATCAACAAGGTTCCGTAACGAGAAGTGATTTCGCGAACTGCTTGCAAATAACCATCATCGGGTAAACAAATACCGATGTTTTCCATGACGGGTTCGACGATGAAACATGCGACGTCTTCGTTGCGCAAAACGCGTTCAAGTGCTTCGGCATCGTTGTAAGGAATCACGATGGTGTCGCCAAGAACTGCACGCGTCACGCCAGCAGTTGCCGGAACTGAATTCGGTCGATCTGCAGGACCTGCCACATCAAGTGAGGGCTTCATCGAGATCATGACTTCGTCGTGATGTCCGTGATATCCGCCTTCAACTTTGACAATCTTTTCGCGACCCGTTGCACCACGCGCGACACGAATTGCGTCCATCGTTGCTTCGGTTCCCGAGTTGGTGAAGCGCCACATTGGCAAGCCATAACGCTCGCCCAATAACTCGGCAACGTCGGCATTGAGTTCGCAAGGTGTCACGAACAAAGTTCCGTTATCGAGTTGCTCATCAACAGCACGACGCACGACTGGGTTGATATGCCCACTAAACAAAGCACCAAAGCCCATGTCGTAGTCGACGTACTCGTTGTTGTCGACATCCCACATCGAGGCACCGCGAGCCGCCTTCACCACAATTGGGTGCGGGTCGTAGGCCTGAAAACTTGAAGGCACTCCGAGAGGCATGACCAGTCGAGCTCGCTCAGTTGCTTTTTGCGAGCCTTGAGTTCGATGTGCGTACAACGCGATTTCGCGTTGTGTGATTTCCTTCGCTCTCCAACTAAGGCTGTGAGCATTGGTTATTGCAGATTCCGTGGAGGACACGGTTAAACACCCCTTTTACGGTTGCCTTCACCCTAACACCAAAAATGGACGGGGCGTAACAAGAGAGTTTCGGTTGAATGAACGGTGCGATTTGTCGTTCGATATGGCAGAATAGGCGGGTCACATGGTGGGCGTAGCTCAGTTGGTTAGAGCGTCAGTTTGTGGTACTGAAGGCCGGGGGTTCGAGACCCCTCGTTCACCCAAAACATACGAAGTCGCTGGTTAGCCAGTCCATAGATCGGTCAGATACCTCGACCGCTGCGTTGGCTGATCTACACTGCTTCTTCGCGTTGCGCACCTCTAGCTCAATGGCAGAGCAGTGGACTCTTAATCCATTGGTTCTGGGTTCGAATCCCAGGGGGTGCACCATTGACTGCTCATTTCAGGGATTCACCCCCTGCTCCTGGGAGGACATGCCATGAAGGTTCTCGTTGTCCTCGCCCACCCCAACCCCGACTCTTTCAGCCATGCAATCGTTGATCGAGTGGTCTCCACGCTCGCCAATCGTGAGCACTCGGTGTCAGTTATCGACCTCTACGGCCTCGACTATTCCCCCGCTCTGACTCGGGCCGAATTGTCGGCCTACCCGACTTCAGAGCCAGCGATTGACCCCATGGTGATTGAACACACTCGCCTCATTCAAGAATGTTCAACGATTGTCTTCGTGTACCCGACGTGGTGGAGTTCGATGCCGGCGATATTGAAAGGTTGGATTGACCGAACCATGTTGCCGGGAATCGCGTTTTCGGTTGACCCGCAAACACTGAAGTTGCAGCCCGGACTCACCAACGTGCGAAGACTCGTCGGGATCTCAACATTCGGTGGACCACGTTTGGCATCGTTTGTTGTGCGAGACAATGGAAGCAAGATCGTGACGCGTTCGCTGCGCGCCATCTGTCATCGTCGTTGTCGAACTACTTGGCTGCGTATGTTCAACGTTGATTCATCAACGATTGCGCAACGTGAGAAATTTATGCGACGCGTTGAACGGATCGCGCAAAAGATCTAGCGATCAGCAATAGCGACGGCTACTTGGGCCGCTACTCGTGCGTTGTTTTCGGCCAACGCCAAGTTTGCTGGAACACTTCGTCCTTGCGTGGCTTCACCAATTCGACCCAGCACAAATGGAGTGACCGCGGCCCCACGAATTCCAGCGGCTTCGCAATCGATTAACGCTTGCGCCAACACTGAATCAAGTTGTGTTGCATCAAGTTCGGCTTCAACCGGAATCGGGACTGTCAGCAAAACTCCTGTGTTTGCTCGCGAACGATGCAACAAAATGTCGGCGACTTCACGGGCCGACTGCACTTGATGCGGAACCTTTAAGCCCGACGAACGCGTGTAGAACGCTGGGAACCATTCGTGCTGCCAACCGAGTACCGGTACACCGATGGTTTCGAAATACTCAAGCGTTCGAGGTAAATCTAAGAATGCTTTTGCTCCCGCCGAGACGGTCACAACGGGATACGAAGCGATCGCATCAAGATCGGCCGAAACATCACCAGTGAGTTCTGCACCACGATGCACACCACCAATGCCACCAGTTGCAAAAACGCTGACTCCCCCGGCTGCCGCAATAGAAACAGCGGCCGACACTGTGGTTGCACCGAAATCCCACTTTTGCGCGACGGCTACTGCAATATCGCGTTCGGCAACTTTACGAGCGGGACCAAGAATTCGTTCGTGTTCGGCTTCAGTGAGACCGAGTCGCGCGACGCCATCGAGAATCGCGGTTACCGCGGGCACACAGCCGCCGTCGCGAATCGCCACACTACAACGATCAAGCGCTTCGCGGTTTGCCGGCGAAGGCAACCCGAGATGCGAGTAGATCGTTGATTCCATCGCTACAACAGGACGACCATCAGCAATTGCTGCAGCGACTTCAGCAGATAACACGGGCTTCATACGACTTCCATACTTTCATCTCGAACGAAGCGACTCACAACTTCAACATGGTGCGTATGAGGAAAGAGATCTAAGACCTCGCTGTATTCCAATCGATAACCCTTGGCGATCAAAAGACGCGCATCTCGACCAAGCGATGCCGGGTCACACGAAATCAAAACAATCACTTGTGCGTTTGTCGCCGTCAAAACATCAACACCGCCAGCCCGAAGCCCATCACGAGCCGGGTCGGCGACCACCACCGCAGCCGGCTGTGGCGACCAATCTTCGACCGGCAACTGCACCACTTCAACATCACGTTCGCCAAGATTGATTCGAGCATCGGCGCACGCCGATGGATTCGCTTCAATCG
>JBEDJE010000004.1:20961-24657 GCA_041172985.1 Actinomycetota bacterium | reverse complement strand
GCAGGAGGAACGACTGACGTCAGCGCTGTTCGTTCACCGTGAGCGTCAGACAGTCCGCCAGCGAGAAGTCCACCAAAGAAGCCACCCATCAAGAAGATATACACGCCAACCATGGCGAATGCTTGTGAACGCATTTGGTACGGGACGATGGCCGAGATCGCAGGACCCATTTGCGTAAACGCCGCACCCTGGAATGCATTGCCAATAGTGACAAAAGCAATCATCACTGCTGCGCTCTGAAAACGCATACCTACCGTGACGAAAATTCCGTAACAAAGAATGCAAATGCCCATCATTCGCAGGGCTGACGGCGGGTTACGCCTAAACAACTTTTCGCCGATACGACCAGCCAGCGGAATTCCGATTAACGCTCCCGACCAAGTGATAGCACCAATCCAACCACGCGTAAACGCGCTGTAGTCATAACTATTTTTCAACAGGAGGTTGAAAGCTCCGGGCACTGCGATGAGAGCAAATCCGAGAACACCGATGCCAACTACTAAATAGTAAAAAGTGCGCACCTTCTTCAAACGTTGAAATGCTGCAGATAACAACACGGGTGGTTCTGCTTCGGCATCGACTACTGCTTCGCCGAGTACTGCTTCTTGCTCTTGACGACCACGAGTTGGCTCTTTCAACGTGAAAGACCACAAGATTGTTAAACCGGCTGGGATCAACAGTGCGAAGAAGACAACACGCCAGTCGCCAGCATCGTCTCCAGCAGCAACAACAATTGCGCCGGCAAACAAAGGGCCGAGAACTTGACCAAGTGGTCGACCGAGAGCTTCAATCGCGAAGATTCGCGTACGAACAGCAAGCGGATACTGGTCTGCAACGAGTGACGGCCCAATCGGAACACGAGCTGCTGCACCAAATCCCGAACCGGCGCGAGCTAATCCCATCTGAAAGGTGTTGACCACAGACCCGGTCAGAGCAACGAAGACCAGCCATAGTGCTGAGGCGCTCGACATCACTCGAACTCGTCGGCGACGATCGGCCAGCCAGGCAAATGGCATCGTTGCCAGCACTAAGACCACGCCGCCAAAACTTTGCAGACCCAACAAGACAGTGTCTGAGATACCCAGAGACTCTTGGATGTCGGGGCCAAGCACGTGCATGGCAACCCGGTCAAACTCTTCAAAGATCGTAAATAACAGCAAAACAGTCGCCACGCTGAAGCCGCCAGTTCGAAGACCCTGGCGCAAAGTCATTGCGCTCAGGGGCGCTGCCTCGTATTCGGCTGCCGAATCAGCCTGATTGTCTCGGTCACGCCGATTTTGCTCGTCAACCACGATCGATGCTGCCAAAGCCGCCGCCGAAGGTTGTGCGGCTTGTTTACCCTCAGAATCCTGCATTTTCCCCCCGAAACTTCTTTTGGAACAATAGTGCGCCTTGGCGCTAGTTCTCACGGCGAATCAGAAAAATCTGACGGTCCGTCAGAAGTTTCTGACGGACCGTCAGAAACGGCCAAAATTTCTGCTAAGTTGCCCATGCGGTTGGCCTAGTGGCCCACCGACTTCACAACATCCGAGGGGGATACCACATGAAGAAATCACGCATTGCGCTCGCGTTCGTCGCGGGCGCCTCACTTATTGTTGCCGCTTGTGGCGGCGATGACGGCGGCTCAGTAACAACTGAAGCACCCGCAGTCAGCGAAGCTCCAGTCACCGAAGCACCAGTAGCAGAAGAATTGACTGCTTCAGATGTAGGCATCACTGCCGACACCATCAAAATTGGTGTCGCTGTATCAGACCTTGAAGCCATCCGTGCCATGGGTATCTCGATTCCCGAGACTCTGACGACCGATCACTTGTTTGATCGTTGGAACGTCTTCTTCGAAAAGTGGAACGCCGACGGTGGCATCAACGGACGTATGGTCGAACCAGTTCGCCTCGTCTGGAACCCGCTTGATCCAAGCACGTTCGACACCTTGTGTTCAGCAGCAACCGTTGACAATGAATTGTTCATGGTCGTGAACGGAACTGGATTGTCATCAACTGCTCGCAAGTGCTTGCTCGATGCCGGAACGGTCATCATGTACGGCGACGTCATGGGCCAGGCAGAACTTGACACCGGTCTCGCAATTTCACTTGCTGCACCGTCAGAGACTGTTGGCGAAGCCGGCGTTGCTGCTTGGATGAACTCAACTGATGCCGCACCCGGCTCGGTCGTTGGCATCTTGTCAAACAACACCGTCGCATTGTCAGCTGCCGGCAAGGCTGCTGAAGCTGCTTTGACCGCTGGTGGATTCACACCGAAGTTGATTGAAATCAACTCAACCCAGGGTGATGCTGCTGCAACTAACGAAGAAGGCGCTGCCGCTGTAGCCGTCTTCCAAGCCGAAGGTGCTGTTCATACTTTCGTGGCTACACCATTCACAGAAACCCAAGGCTTCTGGGGTGCTGCTGCAGCTGCAGGATTGAAGTTCTCTTTGCTTGATACTTCATCATCTGGTTGTTCAGCATTCGGTTTGAGCCGTGCACCAGCAGCCGCTGTAGGTAGTGACTGTGTCACCGCTTACGACCACTCAACTGACGGAACTGCACTTCGTGCCGACACCGAGTTCGAAGCAGAGTGCCGTGCGTTCTACGATGCCAGCTTCTCCGAGTACTACGGTGGCCCATCCAATTCCGGCGTGCCGGCTGGAAACATCTACACCGATGCCAATGGAAAGACCTTGATTTCTGACTACACGCCACAGGAATGTGCTTTGGCGAACATCATGAATCTTGGTTTGACTGCAGCGGGCGTCAACCCGACGCGTCAGTCATACATCGATGCCGTGTTGAACCTTGGCGAAGTGCCGTTGGCACTTGCTGGTGGCGGAACTGGCAAGTTTGCGCCAGGCAAGCCGTACGCAGCCAATGCCTTGCACACTGTTCGTATCACCGCAGCAGCACTTGATACTGCGCCTGATGCCAACGGCTTGTACAACGGTTGTGCCGCACCGGTCAACTGTGGTGTTGTTATCAGCGATTGGGTACCGATCAGCTGACCACACGGTCAACAGAAGTAAGTAAGTAGTTAAGTAAGTAAACAATGAAGTAAGCAACGAGGGCCGCCCTGGGAACACTCCCACGGCGGCCCTCCCCTTTTTCTGCCATTCTGTACTTTCGGTTCCGACAGGTGGAACTAAAAGTACAGAGTGGCTTTCAAGTTCCGTTTTGCCCGCAGTTACGCACACACCCGTGCATGAGTCGACAACTTGCATCAATAATTCGAATCGCAGATCTACGACATGGGCTCGTATTGCTGGACGACCTCAAAGCTCTCGGTATCGGGAAAACTGCTCGTCACCGTTTGGTTTCTGAGGGTTTGCTACGCCCAATCCACCGAGGAACAGTTTTCGCAATCGGCGAGGCAAAACTGGATATCTCATCAGAAATTCTCGCCGCTTGTTTAGCCGTACCCGACTCTTGGGCTTCTGGTAATACTGCCGCCGAATACTGGGGCATTCGACGAATACCGCGTGGCCGTATTGAACTCACTACGAACTCAACAAGGAATCCAAGATTGGCCGGGGTTCGCGTCCGACGCACAAATCTCATCGAAATTGATGTCGTCGAAATGATTACTGGCGGAAAAGTCAGTTCACCTAGACAGACCTTGTTTGAAATCGCCTTAGAGGTCGATGACCGAACATTGCTTTCCGCTTATGAAGACTGTCTGAATAGAAAACTTGTCACCGTTGCCGGC
>JBEDJE010000004.1:0-20913 GCA_041172985.1 Actinomycetota bacterium | reverse complement strand
GAAGTGCCCTTCGCTATGAGTCACCCCGAGTTAGAACTCGCCAAGGCGCTTGAGAATTGCGATCCGCTTTGGCTCCGTCAATTCCCAATCTTGACGCCAGGTGGATTCACCATTCACGTCGATATAGCTCGTCCCGATATCAAACTCGGAGTGGAGGTCGACGGAGGACTCCACGACACTCCCCACGAAATTCACAGAGACAAGATGCGAGACCTACACGCCGCAGCACTCGGCTGGCAGATAATCAGACTCACAACTACTGACATCGAAACAAACTTAAAAGCGAGCGTGGCTCTCGTCCTTGAAATTGCCAACACAAGGAAAAAACAAATCGCCTAACTGGAACCAACTCGCCACTCTGTACTTTCGGTTCCACCTGTCGGAACCGAAAGTACAGAGTGGCAGGAACGGGATGGTTAGCGGGCGAGGACGGTGTAGGTGTCTTTGCCGGACTTCAGAACGGTTCCTGGCACTGCTCCATTAGCCACGCCATTCTCCACAATCGTCACGCCATTCACCAGAACCCGCTTCACACCAAACGATCCCGCAGTCAATCGCGACGAGTTGCCCGGCAAGTCAGTTACCAACATCGCATCTTCTGATCCGATTTCGTCAGGGTTGAACACCACGACATCGGCACAAGCGCCTTCTCGCAATTCACCGCGGTCAACTAATCCAAACAACTTCGCGGGCTGCGAGGTCATCATCTTCACTGCAAATTCAACGGGCACCAATTTGCGCCCACGAATACAGTCGGCCAACCAACGAGTTGGGTACGGCGCTCCACACATTCGATCTAAGTGAGCCCCCGCATCAGAGCCACCGATCATTGCTCGTCCGTCCTGCCACAATTCGGCGCGCATTCTCCACGACTCGGCATCGTCATCTTGTGGGGTCGGCCACAGAATTGTTTTCAATTCGTCAGCAATCACAATGTCGAGCAATGTTCCGAACGAACTCTTTCCTCGCTCAATTGCGACATCGCGAACAACGCGACCCTTCAAACCTTCGTTCGCCGCCGAATAGGTATCTCCGATGACGTAATCGCCCCAGTCGGCCAAACGACGGAACACACCAGCCGCTTGCGACAAACTGTTTTCCAGCATGAGCACTCGGGTATCCGGATCTTGAAGTCGCTGAATTCGCTCAGCCAATGGCACGCCCAAAATCTGTTGCCAGCCTGGCAGCAACCACAATCCGCAGAAGCTCGAGAAGCTCATGTTCATTGGCACTTGTACTGGCATCGTGAGAGCGACAACTTTGCCGCCCAACTCGATCGATCGGTCGTAGGCCGAAATCTGTCGTGGTACTCGATCGGCTTCACGGGAGTCAACGGTCAAAACGTTCCAGTTCATCGGACGATTTGCCGCAGCGCTCATGAGACCAAGCAATTCAATTTCGTCATCAGCAAAGCGGTCTAAGCAACCCGGAACAATTCCTTCGAGAGTTGTTCCTTCGTGCAAACCAACTTCTTCACACAGTGCAATCAGTTCGTCATGCGTGGCCCAACGACTCGCCACCGGCTCGCCATCACCATCACTGTGCGATGTGCTGTTGGTAAATGAAAAGCCCAATGCTCCCGACTTAATCGACTTGGCAAGTTCGGCACGCATGCCGTCAATGTGTGCTTCTGATGCTTCAGCGCCCACTGCAGCAGGTCCCATCACATAGCGACGGATTGCGCAGTGCCCTACCAGAAACCCGGCATTGACTGAGATATTTCCTTCAAGCCGACCTAGGTACTCGGCGAAAGTTTCCCACGACCAATCGGTTCCGTTTTCGAGAGCGGCCAACGGCATGCCCTCAACCTTCGACATCATCTTGCGCAAATAATCAGCATCACCAGGAATGAGCGGCGCAAGCGTAAATCCGCAGTTGCCTCCGATGATCGTCGTCACTCCGTGCACACTTGACGGGCTCGCCGTTGGATCCCACAACAACTGAGCGTCGTAGTGCGTATGTGGATCAACGAAACCAGGAGTCACGATGCAACCAGTCGCATCAATCACCTCAGCAGCACCTTGGTCGATCACGCCGATAGCGACAATGCGACCATCTTTGATACCGATATCAGCAACCCGCGACGGAGAACCCGTCCCGTCGATCACTGTTCCGCCACGAATCACTTTGTCGAGCATGTCCAACCATCTTTCTGCGAGAACCAACTAGTCACCTCGTGGGGTTCTGTACAAACCCCCACAAAAGCAGTCACCAAACTCCGAAAAATAGAATCTGACGGTGTGTCAGATTGTAGCCTTGCCATGGCATTCGTGCTGTGGCGAGTCCGCACCTAGGGGGAAATATGTCAAGTTCAGGTTCATCAGTTGACAAGACGTACAAGATGCTCATCGGTGGCGAATGGGTGCTTGGCGATGAGGGCACAACGCCCATCATCAACCCCGCGACCGAAGAAATCGTGGGCTACGCCCCGGAAGCCTCAGTTGCGCAAGCCGAAGCCGCCGCGCAAGCCGCGCAAGATGCTTTCCCCAAGTGGTGGCGCACTCCCCCGGCCGAGCGTGCTCGCCTTCTGCAAGCCCTCGCCGACACCTTGCGCGAACGCCAAGGCGACCTCGTCCCCCTGATCATTAGCGAAACCGGAGCCACCGCCATGGTCGGTTCACGGATGCAAGTACCTGTCGCTATCGAACGTTTCGAGCGATACGCCAAAAGTGCCGCCCGCAGTCTCGATATTGCGCTCCCGCCGTCGGCAATGCAAGCGACTCCGCTCGCCGCTGGTGGTCTCATCGGAGGAGTTGTTCAGCGTCAGCCAGTTGGTGTTGTTGCTTGTATCTCGCCCTACAACTTCCCCGTTGTCAACATGGCTGGAAAGATTGCACCCGCTCTTGCAGTTGGTTGCACAGTTGTCATGAAGCCTGCACCGCAGGACCCGCTCGCAGTGATTGAACTCGCCGAAATCATGCATGAGGTTGGCTTCCCACCCGGAGTGATCAATATCATCACTTCGTCGAGTCCGGCTCCTGCCGCCGCACTCACAACAAGTCGCAATGTCGACATGGTTTCGTTCACTGGTTCAACCGGTGTTGGTGTGCGCATTATGGAAGCAGGCGCCGCAACGATGAAACGTCAATTGCTCGAACTTGGCGGCAAGGGCGCCGGTCTCGTTTTGCATGATGCCGACATCGCTAAAGCTGTGAGTGCAATCCAAAGCGTGTGGGCATTCCACAGTGGACAAATTTGTACAGCACCAACTCGCGCGATTGTTCATCGCAGTCGTTACGACGAACTCGTCGCCGCATTGGCAAATGTTGCTCCCAACTTGAAAGTTGGCGACCCGACAGCCATGGATACCTTGGTTGGACCGGTCATCTCGGCAGCACAACGCGGTCGTATTGAGGGTTACATCCAAGCCGGCGCCGACGAAGGTGCAGAAATCATTGTTGACGGACGTCGTCCGGCACATATGGAACGCGGTTTCTATGTGGCACCAACTTTGATTGCTGGTTGCACGTCAACGATGACACCAGTCCAAGAAGAAATCTTCGGCCCAGTTGTCGTCGTCGTCCCGTTTGACGACGAAGAAGAAGCACTTGCCATTGCCAACGGCACCGAATTTGGCTTGTACGACTACGTCTTTTCGCAAGACTCAGATCGTGCTTACAAGATTGCTCGTCAGCTTCGCAGTGGCAATGTAGGCATCAACTCAGCTCAACGAAATCATGAAGCACCATTTGGTGGTTTCAAGATGAGTGGCGTTGGTCGAGATGGTGGCGACTTCGGAATGCTGTGCTACACCGAAATGCAATCAATTATTTGGCCCGGCTAAAGAGAAACTGACAATACGTTCACTGACACTTCTGTACAACGTTTGTTGCGAAGTCATCAATAAACGGCTTGTAGGCCGCAGACATATCGGCGAGCCCTGCGTGGTCACCTGCTGATGGATTTCCGAGAGCCCATGGCATACACAGCGTTCCGGTCATTCCCATTTCTTCTTCAGCGCGCTTATACAAATCTGCTGTCGGCATGGCGTACAGCCCACAAATGATTTCGAAGTCATCATTCTCACGACCGTATTCACGCAAGTAACCCTTGAGTTTGTTGATGTACATTTGCGCTTCTTCAACGGGGTACGCATTACCAATCCAGCCGTCACCAACTTTTGCGGCGCGCTTAAGCGCCGCATCGGTATGGCCACCGATGTAAATCGGAACTCGGGAAGGCGGCGATGGTTCCATCGTGATCGCAGGAATGTCGTAGTACTCACCGTGGAATTCAACCCAACCGCCACCCCACATTGCACGCAAAGCCTCAACCATTTCGGTGAGTCGCTTACCGCGATTCGAGAAGTCTTGACCCTGTAGATCGAATTCTTCTTTCATCCAGCCAGCACCCGCACCAAGCGCAACTCGACCATCAGACAAAACCGATGCAGTGGCGATTTCTTTAGCCAACTGCAACAACGGGCGATGGCCCGCGACATAAATGTTGGTCGTGAAGTTCAATTGCTTGGTCACACTGGTCATTGCACCGATCAACACCCACGGGTCGGGCCAAGCAGTTTCGGGTTCCCAGATGGGTCGACCGTCTGGATGTGGAGAGTACGGGTACTTCGACTGCAAATTCTTGGGGTACACGAGGTGATCGCTCACCATTAAGCCGTGATATCCGGCTTCATCCAGCAACTGAGCAATATGCACCAGTTGTTTCGTCTTCATAAATGCCGTTGCGCACCAGAACTTCATCATCACCCTCCGTTTCTGACACTCTGTCAGATGATGAGTGATCTTGACGGCATTGACGAAGCAATTGTTCAGGTCGAGATACACGAAAACGCCTCGGGCAAGATCGCTGTGGTCAGGCTCAACCGGCCCGAATCTCGCAATGCCCTCAACGCCGCCCTTTCGGCTGCACTCCCCGCAGCTATCTCACAATGCGATTCCGATCCAAACGTGCGGGCGATCGTATTGACCGGAGCCGACCCCGCCTTTTGTGCGGGCTTTGATCTGCGTGATGTTTCTGGCGGCGAGAAAAAAGGCGAGAACCCGCACCCTGGATATTGGGGCGCACTTCCTCCGACGCGAGTTCCGGTGATCGGAGCAATCAATGGTGCGGCGATTACCGGTGGATTCGAAATTGCACTCGCCTGCGATTTCTTGATTGCATCTGACAAGGCTCGATTTGCTGACACTCACGCCAAGGTCGGCATGGTCCCGGGCTGGGGACTCACCGTGAAGCTTCCGCGTTTGATCGGCACCGGACGAGCACGACGCATGAGTCTCACCGCAGAGATGATTTCTGCACAAACTGCTCTCGAATGGGGACTCGTCACCGAAGTCGTAGCGCACGATCAACTGTTGTCGCGTGCGTTAGAAATCGCTGAATCAATTGCTGGCAATCACGCCGGTGCCATTACAGCGATACGTTCGCTCTATGACGAAGTCGCACCACTCGGAGACAGCGACGCTGCTTACGCTATAGAGAATCAACGCGCGCGCGAGTGGGCAAAGATTCGTTCGCAACAAGTTCGGGGAAATTCGTAATGCGCGTCTATGCGGGCATGGACCCACGTCTACCCATTCGCGATATTGCTGCACATGCGCAACGCATAGAACGACTCGGCTACGACGGACTCCACATTGCCGAAACCGTTCATGATCCTTTTCTCGCATCAATGGCTGCGTTACAAGCAACCACAACACTGACTGTTCGCACATCAGTTGCTCTTGCTCTCGTCCGCAGTCCGATGGCCGTTGCCTACACACAACACTGACTGTTCGCACATCAGTTGCTCTTGCTCTCGTCCGCAGTCCGATGGCCGTTGCCTACACCGCTTGGGATTTAGCCGCTTTGTCGGATGGACGTTTCCAACTCGGGCTAGGAACGCAAATTCGCCCACACATTGAACGACGATTTGGTGCGAAGTTTGATGACCCGACTGGTCGCCTGCGTGATCACATCGGTGCAGTGCGCGCGTGCTGGCGGGCTTTTGATGGACTTGAAAAACTTGATTACAGCAGCGAGCACTACACGCTCAATCTGTTGACTCCGAATTTCACACCAGACCCACTACCCGAGCACGTGAAGCGCCCAAATATTTGGATGGGTGGGGTCAACAAAAAGTTGGTCGAACTTGCCGGCCAAATTGCCGATGGCTTTGTCACGCATCCGACAAATAGTCACCCCAGATATTTGCGAGAACTTTGTCGACCGGGTTTATCGACTGGAGCACAACAAGCGAGTCGCTCTGTTGACGAAGTTGAGTTAGTAGTGGGAACACAGTGGATTCTGGGTCGCACTCAAGACGATCTCGATGAACGACGAGAACATAACCGGCGTTTATTGGCTTTCTTGTATTCAACGCCCGCATATGAAAGAACTCTTGAACTTTTTGGTTGGAGCGAACTCGCGCCCCAACTTCGTTCGCTCATTCGCGATCAACGCTGGAACGACTTATCGACTCTGATCACTGACGAAGTTCTTGACACACTCGTGCCCCAATCAACTTATGACGAACTTCCCAATGTCGCCCGCTCATGGTTCGGAGATTTGGTCACCGGAATTCTTATTGCCGCGCCACCCGATGATTCAAATGATCATTTGCTCAGCAAGGCAATTCAAGAACTGCGAAGTCGCTGAATCACATCTCGAGAAACAACTTCTTGTCCTGAGAGTTCTGCAGCTTCAGTACTTCCGTCAATCAACCATTGCGCAGCGACAGCAACATCTTCTGGACCATTCCCAGTCACTTCACGACCTTCACGCTGAGCACGCAACGCCATCACTTCAGTCGTGACATGGCCAGGATTCAAACTATAAGCACGTAGTCCTTGTGGTGAATACTCGGCATGCATCACGCCCGCAATACGATGTGCCGCACCTTTAGCCATTGCATATGCAACTCCCCAACCGCCTTCTCCTGCGGGCTTTTTCGGCACAAGTGAAGCCGCCCCCGATGTGAGATGAATAAATACACCACGCTCGCTCGTCAACATCCCAGGCAGAAACTTTTTCAACATAATCATCGGAGCGATGGCATCGCCTTCAATGACCCGTCGCAAATTCTCGATAGGGAGATCTTGCAACCAATCATTGACTCCTGGACCTTGATAGATCGCATTCGATACCAAAGTGTCAACGACGCCAAATTCGGAGAGCGCTGTTTCGGCGGCTTCAAGCACACTTGATTCAACTGTGAGATCCATTGGTACGGCAATGACCCGTGATCCAAGCACCTGACACGCTTGCGCCACGTCTGCTACCGAACCAGATAAATCAATTCCGGTCAACGGATCATTCATCGAGGTTCCGGAAAACTTTGCACCGCCATCAACCGACCGAGCCGTCAAGATCAACGAATGTCCCTGCGCAGCAAGTGCCAGCGCAATCGCTCGACCGATTCCACGACTCGCACCGGTCACCATGATCACTCTGGGGACGGTTCTTGGCACGACACTGGGCAAGTTGCTCGCTCGTAGATCAGCCATGCTCTGAACTGTACGGTGGCGGCATGGCTGAATCACTCATTCAATTCAATGATCGAGTCGCAATAGTTACCGGAGCTGGACGCGGTCTTGGTCGTGAACACGCACTGTTCCTCGCGGCACGCGGAGCCAAAGTCGTTGTCAACGATTCGTCATCCGAACACGCCACCGCGACCGCCAACGACATCGTTCAGCGCGGCGGCATCGCCATCGCAGATACCCATTCAGTTGCCGAACCTGACGCGGCGAGCGCCATCATCAAAACGGCCCTTGATGAATTCGGAGCCCTCCATATCGTGCTCAACAACGCTGGCCGTGGTGGACCGACCGGCACGATTGAACAAACAACCGATCAACAAGTCGCCACCATTATTTCGACCCACTTGGTCGGTTCGTACAACGTGTCTCGGGCTGCTTGGGCTCATTTTCGTCAGCAACGATTCGGTCGAATTTTGATGACCTCATCGAGCGCTGCCATCGGGTCGTTGGGCATGCCGGCATATTCAATGGCCAAAGCGGGTCTGATTGGCTTGGCGCGATCGCTCGCCCTCGAGGGCGCAGCCGACAACATCTTGGTCAATGTGCTCATGCCTATTGGGTACACCCGATCTGCCGCCCTCAACCCCAACGAGGACACCCGCAAGTGGATGGAGGACAACTTCGGCCCCCAGATGTGTTCCCCGGCGGCGGCCTGGCTCGTCCACGACGATGTGCCCTGCTCGGGTCAGATCTTCACGACCGGCGCCGGACGAACGGCCCTGATTTCAACCATGGGCATACCGGGCTGGTCGGGCGGACCTGACGCGACTATCGAAGGACTCCGCGACCACTGGTCCGAGGTCGTCGACCCAACCGGGTCGGTCCCCATGACCTACAGCCGCGACGACTTGAGGTTTTACACCGGTCCAGCCACCTGGCTGGATTAGGGCGCAAATGCTGCCCGTGTCTTGAGCGCAGTTAGGTGGGATTGGGTCGGTTTCTGACAGACTGTCAGAAACCTGCAGGCGCTCGTCGCCTGCCTCTTTGCCACGGGGATCATCGCTTTCATGCATATTGGGGACACGCCAGAACAAGCCGCTTTTCGAGCCGAGGCCCGCGCCTGGCTCGAGGCTCATGCCCATCGCCGCGACTCACACGAAGGCAAGTCTGCCGACCACACTCGCGACCTCGCAGGGCACATGCAAGAGTGCCGCGACTGGCAACGAGTTCTCTATGACAACAACTGGGCCGGCATCACCTGGCCCAAGCAATACGGAGGTCGTGGCGCAAGCGCTATTCAGGCCGCAATCTTTGCCGAAGAGATGTCGCAATTTGATGTCGCGACTGGAGCGTTTGCAGTATCAATTGGCATGGTTGGGCCAACCCTGATCGCCCACGGAACACCCGAACAACAACAGCAACACCTCGCCCCCATCTTGAAGGGTGAAGAAGTTTGGTGTCAGTTGTTTAGCGAGCCAGGTTCGGGCAGCGACCTCGCTTCACTTGGCACACGAGCAGTCCGCGACGGCGATGACTGGATCGTCAACGGACAAAAGGTGTGGACCAGCTTTGGTCAGTTCGCAGATTACGCAATTTTGCTCGCACGCACCGATGTTGAGTTACCGAAGCATGCAGGCATCACCTACTTCATTTTGGATATGAAGTCCCCCGGCATTGATGTTCGTCCCATCACTCAAATTACGGGTGTACAGCATTTCAACGAAACGTTCTTAACCGATGTTCGCATCCCTCACACCAACATCATCGGTGAAATCAACGGTGGATGGAAGGGCGCGCAAACGACGTTGATGAACGAGCGCAGCCACATTGGTTCGGGCGGAACGTGGACTGTCGAACAACTCATTCAAATTGCTCAAAAGCGCGGTCTCTCCACCGATCTCAATATTCGCCAAGGACTCGCGCAAGCGCATGCCCGCGCCGAGACACTTCGTTACATGGGATTCCGGATGCGCACTGCTATGAGCCAAATGCGCATGCCCGGACCCGAAGCACTCACTCTCAAACTGGCTTACGCGAATCATTGGCGCCTCACGGCCGAACTCGCCACTGAGATTTTGGGTGCCGATGCCATGCTGTGGGCCGATGATGCTCCCGAAGACAATCAATGGGGTCAGCATTTACTGAGCCAATTTGCCATTCGCATTGGCGGCGGTACCGACGAGATTCAACACAACATCATCGCCGAACGTGGACTCGGCTTGCCGCGCGAACCACAACTCGACAAAGACATGCCCTGGCGCTTGTCGAACAAAGTTGGATGAAAGAGAATCTTCATGAGCAACACAACTGCCGACATCATTGTTGATGCAACACCCGAGGCCAAGGCCGCGTTCTTTGCCGAACTCCAAACATATGTCGGTCTAGAAATCGGCGCGCCAACTCCAGCACCAGACGAAATCAACGCACCGATGATTCGACATCTCGCTGAAGCCGTCGGCGACAAGAACCCGATTTACACGAATGCCGAATTGGCAAAACAGTCAATTCACGGCGGAATTGTTGCTCCTCCGACCATGTTGCAAGCATGGGTCATGAACGGCATTGATGGTCCGTCACGAACCGGCGATGGACCTTACGAGCAAATGAACCAGTTGTTGTTTTCTCGCGGATTCACCAGCGTTGTCGGCACCAACAGTGAGCAGACATACAACCGCTATCTCCAACCCGGCGATCAACTCACCATGCGAACTGTCATTGATTCGATCAGCGACGAAAAGACCACTGGCCTTGGCACCGGACATTTCGTGAGCACACGCCAAGATTATTACGACGCAAAAAATGAGCTTGTCGGCTCGATGCTCTTTCGCATTTTCCGTTTTCAGCCCAAAGCGAAGGCACCTGCTGCCAAGCCCAAGCCACTGCGCCCTCGTCCAGCGACAACGCACGACAACCAGTGGTATTTCGACGGCCTCAATGACGGAGTTTTGTACTCGCAGGCATGCGCCGAATGTGGCGAAGTGCGCTTCCCGACCGGACCCATGTGCCCGTCGTGTCATTCTTTGAAATGGGACAAAGTCGAGATGCCCCTCAGCGGAACGATTCATAGCTTTGTGATTGCTCATTATCCGCAAGTTCCCAGCTTCGATTATCCATTACCCGTGTTGCTCATTGATGTTGATCCATCTGTTTCTCATGTCGGCAAGCCTGGCAATAACAAGGTGCGCATGATCATGAACTCTGCCGATACCGATCTCGACGCTCTCGTTGTCGGAGCTCGCGTACGTATTGAAATTCGCGCAACCGATCCCGAAATGAAACTTCCTTTCGCCATTCTCGAATCATCAAACACCACTGGAGCAGCCTCATGAATTTTGATCTTTCTGAAGAACAACAAGTCATCAAAGATCTTGCGCTGCAAATTTTTGAGGGACAGTCAACTGTCGATCGAGTCAAGGTTGCCGAAAAAGGCGATGGCTTCGACCGCGAAATGTGGCAACAACTCGCCAACAGCGGAATCCAAGCGCTGTGCGTACCAGAGGAATTTGGTGGAAGCGGTTTTGGTGGCGTTGAACTTTCGCTCGCACTCATGGGCCAAGGTCGTTATGTCGCTCCGGTGCCGCTCTGGACAACTGGCGTCAGCGCACTTGCTATTACCGACTTCGGTTCACCCGAACAGCAAAGCAAATTGTTGCCAGGTATCGCCACTGGCGAAACGATCGTCACAATTGCACTCGCCGAATCGGGAGCAAATGATGTGATGCGTCCAACAGTCACCGCGTCTATTAGCGGCGACTCGGTGAAGTTAACTGGATACAAACCAGCCATCCCATTTGCGCAACATGCAAACTTCGTTTTAGTGCCAATCACATTTGCAGGCAACTCAAGCAATGACGTTGGCGTGGCCATTGTTGATCTTTCATCAAGCGGTATTACAAAGACCGAAGTGAAGACAACGAATCACGAGCCACAGGCTCACATCGCTTTTGACTGCACGATCGCTCTGAATGACATTCTTGGTCACGGAACCGATATCGACAATCGCGAAGCATTGCGTTCCATTTTTGAGCACTCGCTCACTGCACTCGCCGCCATTCAAGTTGGTGTCGCCGAAGGTTCGCTGGCATATGTTTCAACTCACTTGTCGTCACGCCGTCAATTTGGCAAACCCCTTGCTGCTTTCCAGGCAACAACTCAACGCGCAGCCGACGGTTACATCACGACCGAGGCAATGCGCGTCACCGCGCTCAATGCCGCCTGGCGACTCGCCGAGGGTTTCGATGCACGCCGCGACGTCGCAGTTGCCGCTTATTGGGCCAGCGAAGGTGCACAACAAGTTGTCACCGCTTCACAACACTTGCACGGCGGTATTGGCGCCGATGTCGATTACCCCGTGCACCGTTACTTCTTGTGGGGAATTCAATTGGCAAGTGTTCTTGGATCAGCGAGTTCACACCTTGCCCGACTCGGCAATTTGATTGCCCGTACGTGAAACGGATGTGACATGACGACCCTTCCCGCAACTCGCGAATTCAAGGCTGTCAACGTAGGTGATGAACTCACCCCTCTTGACTTACCGATTACTCGCACTCTCATTGTCTCAACTGCAATCGCAACTCGCGATTATCAAGTCGTTCACCATGATCCTTCCATTGCCGCCGAACGTGGCTCGAAAGACATCATTATGAATATCCTCACATCAAATGCATTCGTCGGTCGCTTTGTTACCGATTGGGTCGGACCCAACTCGTTCATTCGTTCGGTCAAGGTTCGTCTTGGTGCGCCCAACTACCCAGGCGACACCATGATGATCACTGGTTCTGTCACTGCAAAAGACGAAGCCAGCAAGGCAATCACTGTCGCGGTCAAGGGATCGAATTCAATGGGTGACCACATGAATGCAACCGTCGAGGTGGTTTTGCCGTGAGTATTAATCGTCCCGGAAATCGACTCGGAGGCAAAGCCTCAATCGTCGGAATTGGTGCAACAGAATTTTCAAAAGAATCTGGTCGCAGCGAAATGAGTTTGGCAAGCGAAGCAGTTGCAGCCGCAATTGCCGATGCCGGGCTAAAGCCATCTGACATCGACGGCATGGTCACGTATTCAACTGACAATAACCCCGACGTCGAAATCGCCCGCCATGTCGGAATCGGCAGCCTGCGCCATTTCAGCCGTGTTCATTACGGCGGCGGCGCCGCTTGTGGAACCATCGTGATGGCAGCAATGGCCGTCGCAACCGGAGTCGCCGATGCCGTCGTGTGTTATCGCGCCTTCAACGAACGTAGTGGACGTCGGTTCGGCGCTGGGGTACAAGACCTTCCCAACGCCGCAACCGCCGAGCGCGCCCAGTTTTCGTGGACAACACCGGCTGGTCAACTCACGCCTGCAAGTTGGGTAGCGATGGTGGCGCGTCGTTACATGCATCTCTACGGCGCAAAGTCCGAAGACTTCGGTCGCGTTGCTGTTGCTGGTCGACGACACGCTGCCAACAACCCTGCAGCGTGGTTTTACAACGACCCCATCACTCTCGAAGACCATCAAGCCAGTCGTTGGATCGTTGATCCGTTGCACCTACTTGACTGCTGTCAAGAAAGCGATGGCGGACAGGCATTAGTCGTGACGAGCGCCGAACGCGCTCGCGATTTGCCAAACACTCCGGCACTCATCGTTGCCGGCGCTCAAGGCGCTGGGGTCGATCAGTGGACAATGACATCATTCTTCCGAGATGACATCGCTCAACTTCCTGAAATGAAAGTTGTGGCCGACGAACTTTGGACAACGTCTGGTCTCACACCAGCCGATATTCAGACGGCGATTTTGTATGACCACTTCACGCCCTACGTCTTGATGCAACTCGAAGAGTTCGGATTCTGTGGTCGCGGCGAAGCCAAAGATTTCATCAAAGATGGCGCACTCGAAATTGGTGGTCGGCTACCGATCAATACGCACGGCGGCCAACTTGGCGAGGCCTATATCCATGGCATGAACGGTATTGCCGAAGCAGTTCGACAGGTCCGTGGCACAAGTGTCAATCAGGTAGATAAGGTTGAAAACGTTCTCGTGACTGCTGGCACGGGTGTGCCCACAAGCGGGCTAATTTTGGGGGTAGACCGATGAGCCAGGAAACAAATTCCGATCTGAGTTTCGACTCACTCGATGTGATCTCGAACGAGGCGTATCGCAGCGGTCCTCCACACGAACTACTCACTCGTCTTCGCAACGAGGCGCCAATCGCGCGTCACCGTGGAATTGAGCAGGGATACCCCGAATGGTTCTGGGCATTGACTCGTCATGCTGACATTGTTGAAGTCAGCCGTAAGTTCCAGACATATTCGTCTGCCGCTAAAGGCTCGTTGATGAATCAAGATCGACCCGACCTTGACCTCGCCCGCTTGATGATTGATCTCGATCCACCCGAGCACACTCGCTTGAAGAGCTTGGTCAATCGTGGTTTCACTCCCAAGGCAATGCGCATGCTCGAAGAGCACTTCCGAGAAGTAGCAATTCAGCTCATTGAAGAAGCCTTACAAGAAAAGAATCTCGATTTCGTCGACAAGGTGTCAGCCGAACTCCCCCTCATCGCGATTGCCGAACTTGTGGGTATTCCGGTTGAAGACCGCCGCAAGGTTTTCCATTGGTCAAACACCATGATCGGCACCACCGACCCCGATTTTGCCGGTTCACCAGAAGACGCCCAAATTGCCGCCGGTGAGTTGTACATGTACTCCAATGAGATCGCTGCCCAACGCAAGCTTGAACCCAAAGATGACATCATCACGACGTTGATTAGCGAACACGACGGAGATGTTCTCACCGAACATGAATTCGACCTCTTCATGTTGCTGCTCGCAGTTGCCGGCAACGAGACCACCCGTAACGGAATCAGTCACGGTGTTCTCGCCATGATCGAAAATCCCGATCAGTGGAACCTGTTAAAGAACGATTCGAGTTTGGTCACAACTGCCGTCGAAGAAATTCTTCGTTGGGGAACACCCGTGAACAACTTCCGCCGCACTGCGGTGTGCGATGTTGAACTTCACGGAGTGCAGATTAAAGAAGGCGAAGCAGTCGCGATGCTTTACCCATCAGCCAACCGTGATGGCGCAGTCTTCAAAGATCCGTTCAAGTTTGACATCACCCGCAATCCCAATCCTCACGTCACCTTTGGCGGCGGCGGCCCCCACTTCTGCCTCGGCGCAAACTTGGCTCGGCTCGAAATGCGCATCTTGTTTGAAGAAATGGCCAAGCGCATTGATCGCATTGAACTCACCGGCGAAGTTCGTAAGTTGCGTTCAAGCTTCATTCACGGAATCAAAACTCTTCCGGTTCAACTACACGCTCGCTAATCAGTAATTCCACTCATTTTCTTTACGAAATTTTCTATACAAGGAGTCCCATCATGGCCAATCCCGTCATCATCGAAGCAGGTCGCTCAGCAATCGGAAAGCGCAACGGCGCATTCGCCGACCTTCACGCCGTCAAGTTGCTCGGCGCCGTACAAAACGGAGTATTGCAACGAGCCGGCCTTGACCCCATCTCACTCGGCCAAATCATCGGTGGCTGTGTCACTCAAGCCGGCGAACAGGCCAGCAACGTATCGCGTACGGCTTGGCTCAATGAGGGACTCCCGTGGCAGGTCGCGGCAACAACCATCGACTGTCAGTGTGGCTCAAGCCAGCAGGCCAATCACATGATCCACAACATGATTCATGCCGGCGTCATCGACTCAGGTATGGCCTGCGGAGTCGAGCACATGAGCAAAGTGTGGCTGGGCGCAAACGTTCCACGACTCGGTGAAGGTGCTGATGTCACTTTTGTCAATGGAAGTTCCAAGCCCGCCGATTTCGCCCTTGATATGCCCGACCAGTTTGGCGCTGCCGAACGCATCGCCGACCGTCGTGGAATCACGCGCGAAGACGTCGATTACCTCGGGCTCATTTCGCAACAAAAGGCCATTCGTGCCACCGAAGAAGGTCGCTTTGAGCGAGAGATCATTCCGATCGAAGTGACCGATTCTGAAGGCAAGACAACCGTCGTTGCTCGCGACGGTGGACTTCGTGAAACCACTGCTGAAAAGTTGGCCAGTTTGAATCCAGTCATGCCTGGCGGACGCCACACGGCCGGCAACAGCAGCCAAATCAGTGACGGCGCTGCCGCCGTCCTCTGGATGGATGCCGACCGCGCCAAGGGCGAAGGTCTCAAAGCCCGCGCGCGCATCGTCTCACAGTGCCTCGTTGGCGCCGAGCCTTTCTACCACCTTGACGGTCCGGTTCAAGCAACTGAAAAAGTTCTCAAAGATGCCGGCATGACGATGAAAGATATTGACATCGTTGAAATCAATGAAGCATTCGCCAGTGTCGTTCTCAGTTGGGCACAGGTTCATGGCGTCAGCCGTGACGATTTGATGTCGAAGGTCAATGTGAACGGTGGAGCCATCGCTCTTGGTCACCCGGTTGGTTCAACCGGAAGTCGCCTCATCACAACTGCGTTGCACGAACTCGAGCGTTCCGACAAAGAATTCGCTTTGATCACCATGTGTTGCGGTGGCGCGGTATCGACCGGCACCATCATTCAACGCCTCAGCTGAATCGCATTTATCGAGTTGAGCGCACGAGTCCTAAACCGGCTGTTGCAACCAATTCGCGCTGAATCTCATTCACGCCGCCACCAAAGGTGTTGATCTGTGCAGCACGAGCAGCACGTTCAACTTCACCGTGAATGACTGCTCCGTCTGAGCCTTCGCGTAGGTGAGAGACCGGGCCAAGAATTCCTTGCAGAGTGCGATAGACCTCAACGGCCTTCTCAGTGCCGAACACTTTGACGCCCGATGCCTCAGCCGGTCCGAGTGTGTTATCAGAAACAGCTTTTGCCAACTTCCAGGTCATCAAACGAATGGCGTCAAGAAGCGCATGACTCTTCGCAAGATCGGCTTGCACCCACGGAACATCGATCATCTTTTGATCGTTGCCAGTTCCGCTGGGGGTCACGCGACACCACGTGGTGACGTCATCAAGCAAACGTTCGGTCAAGCCCGAGAGTGCTGCCAGACCAACTCGTTCGTGGTTGAGCTGCATGGTGATGAGCTTCCAGCCACCGTTGATTTCGCCAATGACGTTTTCCTTCGGAACGCGCACATCGGTGTAATAGGTCGCGGTTGTCATGACTCCACCGACGGTGACAATGGGAGTCCATTCAAAGCCAGGGGTGTTTGTCGGAACAATGATCAAGGTGATGCCTTGGTGCTTAGGAGCTTCGGTGTCGGTACGGCAAGCCAACCAAACGTAGTCAGACTGGTTGGCACCAGATGTGTAGACCTTGTTGCCGTTAATGACCCATTCATCACCGTCAAGAACTGCTGAGCACTTCAAACTGGCGAGGTCGGTTCCGGCTTCGGGTTCGGTGTACCCAATGGCGAAGTTGATTTCCCCCTGCAAAATTCCGGTGAGGTACTGATCTTTTTGAGCTTGGGTTCCGTGCGCCATGATGGCCGGACCGACTGTGTTCACAGTGACGAATGGAAACGGCGCATGTGCCCGCTGGATTTCATCGAACATGATGAACTGATCGGTCGCGGGGCGTCCCTGGCCACCAAATTCTTTTGGCCAACCCAGACCCAACCAACCGTCGGCGCCAAGTTTGCGTACGAGTTCGCGGAATAACGGCTTTCCCTCACCAGATTCGCCCAATTCGGCGCGTACTTCTGGGGTCAGCATGGCCGCGAAATACTCACGGAGTTCTTTACGTAGTGCCTGCTGTTCGGGGGTTTCGGCGAGATACATGACGTCACCCTACCCCCCTTCTGACGGGGTGTCAGAAACTCTGCGCCAGGAAATTTTGCCAATTAATGACCAAAACTTCCGCTAGACAGAGGGCGTGCAGATGCTCTTTCCGCGACCTCAAGAAATCTCGGTCGCCCAGGCTTACGACGGCGCCCATCGCACCCGCCGTAGCAAAGGTCATGGCGATCATCTCGGGGGCCGACCATGGGTTGTCCTGTCGATGATCAGCACAGCCGACGGTGCCACAGCGATTGATGGCAACTCGGCAAAGTTGGGCGGACCGGCTGATCGCGAAGTCTTTCTACATCTGCATCGCTCAGCCGACTGTGTTCTCGTCGGAGCCCAAACCATTCGCCAAGATTCGTACTCGCCACTCCCCTCGCACCAACAACTCGTCGTGCTATCAAACACTGGCGATTTGGGAACAAATACTCAGTCGCTCCTCGATGCTGGCAATACCCAAATCGTCACGGGTGATGTTCGCAACATCGTGCAAAACCTGCCGGGAAACATTTGCGTTCTTGAGGGTGGCTCGAATCTGAACAATCAGATGTTGCGTGCCAATTTGATCGACGAAATTTGTCTCACGATTGCGCCAATGTTTGTGGGCGGAACGGCCCCTCGAATTTTTGAAGGCGAATGGTTTGACAACACGTCGTGGACTCTCGCCCACGTATGCCAAGACTCAGGATTTGTTTTCTTGCGTTATTTGCGATCTGAAGTGGGTAACTGAGCCATTTTCGGAAGCGAATTTACTGGCGGTCGCTCACCGATATTGAGCTGCAATGGACCAAGTTCTTTGCGATGCAACATTGGTACTTCTTCGGCAAACGAAGGTGGGTTCGGAGTACGCAAAAGCAATGTTGCGGCAACCTCGGCCGCTTGAATCGCCAACGTTTCTAACTTGTGATGTCGATGTAAGCGCACACCAAGATCAACTTGTCCGAGGCTTTGAATGCCAAACTTTTCGGCCATGTCGATCAACATGCCGATCTCAACGCCCCAACCAGTTGCGAAAGGAATCGCTTCAAGCATGCTTCGTCGTCCGGCAAATTCACCAGCAAGTGGTTGTTGCAAATCGGCAATCTCTGGGAAGTACATCGACAACAAAGGTCGAGCGACAAGTTCGGTCGTTCGTCCACCGCCACCTAAGTGCGACGGCCGTTCGTAATTTGCCTTCACTAATCCGAGTTCGTCATCGATGAGCAATGGAGTGACGAGCCGAACAATCCAATCGGTCGTGAAGCTCGTGATATCGCCGTCAATCCACACCACGATGTCACCAGCACTCGCCAACAAGCTCGCCCACAGCGCATTTCCTTTGCCGCGTGCGGCTCCGTGAAAGAAATGCACAAAGTCGACCGGCACCACAGTTGCTCCGGCCTCAGCTGCAATTTCACCGGTGCCATCTGTTGAATCATCGTCGAGCACAATCAATTCATCAACCAATGTGCCAACGAGCGTCGGTTCAATCATTCGGATGAGGTCGCCGACCGTCTGGGCTTCGTTACGACAAGGGATGCACACTGAAATGGTGCGACTGCCCTTCAGACTCAAAGCGTAAGCCAAGTCCCATCCCGTTGGATCGAATGTCTTGACTGCGCTCATGTCAACTCCATCCCGTAGCCTGCGGAACATGTTCTTGTACGGCGTGGTGAACGCTTCACCTGACTCATTAAACCTTGATTCAATCGCAACTGATGCCACTTCTGCCAAGCGGAGAGGTGAATATCTCCTGAATCACGGGTGTAACGGCATTGATTTGGGCGGCCAGGGGTCGACAGACAACGCCTCAGTCATTCCCTGGCAGGAAGAATGGGACCGACTCAAAGAAATTGTCGAGACTCTCGCGCAGTTCAATGTGCCCCTCAGTATCGATTCGTGGAAACCGCAGGTCACGCGCCTCGCACTAGAACACGGCGCGACTGTGATCAACGCCGCCGACGGAATGCAGAACGACGAGATGTGGCAAGTTGCCGTCGACTTTCAAGCACCGATTGTGTTGCCCTTTTTATCTGGCCCTAACCCGCGAGAAATGGAATTAGTCAAGGCTGACCCGATACAAGTCATGCTCGATTTCTTTGAAGCACAATTGAAAGTTGCCGACCGCTTCGGTCTTCGCCAACTTTGCATTCTTGATCCCGGCACCGGCTTTGCTCCATCTAACTGGCCCTGGGAAGAGCGTTACATCTATCAAAAACGCGTGTACTCAAACCTGGATCGATTACGCATCTTCAACTTGCCGTTGTACATCGCGTTGCCTTGGAAAGAAACTGCACAACACGACGAACTTCTTGAAATCGTTTTGCGCCAACAACCCGAATACGGCCGCGGCCACTACCCCGAGAAGATTCGTCGCGTCGAACGACAGCTTGGCTTGTAGTTTCTAGCTGAGGTCGTCGAGCAGTCCGCGAGGATAGACCGCGTCATGCGGAAGAAGGCTTTCCCAATTCTTCGGACAGCGCTGCGGCGCGACTTCACTCAATGGCGCCAAAACAAAACGACGTTCGGCGTATCTCGGATGCGGCACGGTTAACTCGCCGCCAGCGATTGACACATCATCATAAAAAAGCAAATCTAAATCGAGCGTGCGTGGTCCCCAATGAATCTCGCGCACCCTTCCTGCTTCGGCTTCGATGCGGTGCAACCATCGCATGAGCGCATAAGGGTCGAGTTCGGTTTCAAGCACCACAACCATGTTGAGATACGCCCCTTGATTTTCTGGGCCACCAACTGGGTCTGTCTCAAAAACCTGAGATTGCTTCAATACATGGACACCGAGTTGTTCAATAGCAAATTTCAAAGATTGAACTCGGTCTCCTAAATTACTTCCTAGAGCAATAATCGCTTCGTGCACGTTTTACTCGTTGGTGCGAAGTGCGACGCGATGAATCCGTACTGCCGATGATTGAACATCTTCGGGAACCGGAGGACGTAGTTTGGTCAAAGTCAGATCAACCGCTAGTACATGCGGGAAAGAAAGAACTACATCGGCCATACGCTGCGCCAAACGTTCGAGCAACTGATCTGAAGTGGCACGAGCGGTGGCCGCTAACTGCATGCAGACTTCGCCGTAGTGGACGGTTTGAGTCAAGTCGTCACTGGCCCCTGCAGCGCTCAGGTCAACATGAATATCGACATCAACTTGGAGTGGTTGCGCCGATTCGCGCTCGTGATCAAGCACCCCAATCACGCTGACAACTCGAAGCCCGTTAATAAGAATGTGATCAGTCACATCTTCCACGGTACCGTTATGGCATGTCGAGTAACACCGCAATTGATACCGGATCTTTTAGCCCCCAGCGTGTGATTGCTGACTTACGCGAATTGGCGTCCCGAACCGGTGGTCCCGAAGGCTCGCGACGCCTCTGCTGGACCCCCGAATGGGCCAACGCCCGCAATCTGCTACGTGAAGAGCTCAGTGGCCTGCCTGTTGACGTTGAAGTTGACGAAGCTGGAAACCTTTGGGCATATCTACGCGGCACATCCAAAGACACCTTGGTTGTTGGCAGCCACCTCGACAGCGTCCCCAAGGGCGGCTGGCTTGATGGTGCGCTCGGGGTATTTGCAGGTCTTGAGCTACTGCGTTCGCTCGCGGCACAGGGCACTCCCCCAGTCACAGTTGCCCTCGTCGATTGGGCCGACGAAGAAGGCGCTCGGTTTAGCCGTTCGCTCTTTGGTTCGGCGGCAGTGATGGGAACAGTTGACGTTGACATCTTGCGCGGACTCTCCGACAAAGAGGGCAACAAACTGAT
>JBEDJE010000003.1:0-21260 GCA_041172985.1 Actinomycetota bacterium | reverse complement strand
GCCGTGTGATGGCGCCGAATAGCAAGACGACGTAGCGAGTCGATGTTGGCGGTGACGGTTTGGTTGACAGTCAGGCTTCCCGAGACAACTCGACAATGGTGTCGGCGTAAACCGGGAAGAGCAAATGTGGTATCAATCACTTCATAGTGATTAGATCCTGATGTGATGGCACCCGTGTCTCCGACCTGTCCTCCACTTTCGGCGTAGAAAGGAGTTCGGTCTAAGAAGAGATCGAAGGTTCCATCATCGTCGGGAACAATCGCCAAAATCTTTGCTTCACAAGAATCTTGTTCGTAACCAAGAAATTCAGTTGTTCCACATTGCTCCATGACCTCGCGGTACATCTCGTGGCGAACTGAATCAACCTCGCCGCCTTTACGGGCTGCTTTGGCTCGCTGGCGTTGTTGGTCCATCTCGGTGTTGAAGCCGTCAATATCGATTGCTAGATCGCGCTCGTTGACAATTTCTTCTGTCACCTCCAAAGGAAAGCCATAGGTGTCATGCAATAAGAAGGCTGCTGAACCTGACAAAACTCGGTTTGACCTGGCTGCTGATTGCAACTCATCTTCGAGAATGGTGAGTCCGGTCTTGAGCGTCTGGCGGAAGCGTTCTTCTTCTTTGGTGAGGACGCCCATGATGAAATCTTTTTGGGCAACAACCTCGGGGTACGCCTCGCCCATAGTGGTAATCGCTGTTTCAACGAGCGAAGGCATGACCAATTTTTCGGTTCCGAGCAAGTACGCATGGCGAACTGCTCGCCGAATAATGCGACGCAATACATAGCCGCGTCCTTCGTTGGATGGGAAGACGCCATCACCAACGAGCATTGTGCTCGAACGAGCGTGTTCAGCTAAGACGCGCAATGAAAAACTTGAGCGATCTTCGTAATCGCCAATCTTGTAGGTCGCGCCCGTTACTGACTGCGCTGCTTCGACAATCGGAAAGATGGCGTCGGTTTCCCACACACTGTCTTTTCCTTGAACAAGAGCCAAGATGCGTTCAAGACCTGCGCCAGTGTCGATTGAAGGTTTGGGAAGAGGAGTACGAGTGCCATCAGGCGCTTGGTTGTACTGCATGAAAACCAGATTCCAGAATTCCATGAAACGATCGCCGTGGGGATCATTCAATGGACCACCGTCAGGACCAAATTCGGGGCCGCGGTCGATATGCAATTCTGAACATGGTCCGCATGGGCCGGTATCGCCCATCTGCCAAAAATTATCTTTGTCGCCGAGACGCTGAATGCGATTCATAGGAACGCCGACTTGCTCGTGCCACATCGCCTCGGCCTCATCGTCGCTCGTATGAACAGTGACCCAAATGCGATCGCCGTCAAAGCCGAGATTCTCGGTAACGAATTCCCAGCTCCACGGAATGGCTGATTCTTTGAAATAGTCGCCAAATGAGAAGTTGCCTAACATTTCAAAGAACACCAAGTGGCGCTTCGTGCGGCCAACATCGTCGAGGTCATTGTGCTTACCGCCCGCACGTGCGCACTTTTGAACTGTTGCAGCTCGGGAGTAAGGCGGCACTTCATCTCCGACGAAATACGGCTTGAAAGGCACCATGCCGGCCACCGTGAAGAGCACGGTGGGATCGTGAGGGATCAGGCTCGCCGAAGCGACGGGAGTGTGTTGACGATCTGCGAAATACTGGGTGAAGGCTGAGCGCAGTTCGTTGGCGGTGCGAGGGGTTTGCGAAGACATGACTCCGAAATGATACCCAAGGTTCATCGTGGGAATAAGGGTTATTCCCCTAACCTATGCGTGTGACTAAATCCGCCAAAGCAAAAACGTCAAATTCAACCGCTGTCACGAAGCGCAAGGCGATCCCCGTGACAGGTTTGTCGGGTCGGCACGAAGACTTGCACGAGATGCTGTCGTTCGAAGATCCGAAAGAGCAACGGACTTGGGTGTTCGACGCCACTTTTATGCGTTCTTCGTGGAAATGCATTTTCGGAGAAGGATGCCAAGGCATCTTGGACGTGGCTTCCCCCGAACTCAATCAAGGCTGTTGCTCCGAGGGCGCGCACTTCGTTGATGAAGACGATGTGTCAAATGTGGTCAAAGCAGTCGTTCGCCTGACAGAGAAGAATTGGCAATTCAAGGACAAAGCTAAGAAGAAGGGCTTCTTGAAGAAGAACAAAGAAGGCGACACCATGACTCGTCGAGTCGATGGAGCCTGCATCTTCTTGAATCGTCCCGGTTTTGAAGGTGGAGCCGGATGTGCTTTCCACATCGCGGCCACTGAAGCTAACGAACGCCCACTCGACTGGAAGCCCAACGTTTGTTGGCAACTTCCGTTACGCCTCGAGTATCACACCGATACCAATGGCTGGGTGAACACGGTTGTGCGCGAATGGAAGCGACGTGACTGGGGCGACGGCGGAACCGACCTTCATTGGTGGTGCACCGACAACTCTGATGCTTTCGTTGGTAAAGAGCCGGTGTACAAGTACCTCAAAGAAGAGATTATTGAATCGGTCGGAGCAAAGGTCTATGACCTACTCGTTGAAGCACTCGAGCGACCAACCGCAGTTACTCTTCCCCACCCCGTACTGACTGAGAAGAAGAGTAAGTAACTAGTCAGAAAACTAGTTGGCCTTCTTGAAGGCCTTCTTGCGATCTTCGGGATTGAGATAACGCTTACGAACGCGAATTGCTTTCGGTGTTACCTCAACGAGTTCATCGTCGGCGATCCATTCAATTGCTGTTTCAAGAGTATGGATTCGAGGTGCCGCGAGTTTCACGCCATCATCGTGACTGTGCGTACGGATGTTGTTCTTTTCCTTGGCTCGAACAGCATTCACAACCATTTCGTCGCCACGGGCGCTTTCTCCGACGACCATACCCTCATAAGTCTTTTCGCCGGGTTCAACAAAAAGCTCTCCACGAAGCTGCAGGTTGTCTAACGCATAGGCAGTGATCATTCCTTCGCGGTCGGCGATCATTGCTCCGCCTAAACGATGCGGAAGTTCGCCGCACCAAGGCATCCAACCAGCGTGGTTCTGGTGCAACATCGCGGTTCCGCGAGTTGTCGTCATCAAGAGTGAACGGAAACCAATGAGACCACGGCTTGGGCACTCAAAGGTGATGACTGAACGGCCAGGGTCTCCTGAGCGGAGGTCGGTGACTCGGCCCTTACGTGGTGCCAGTGCCTGAGTGACAGCGCCGACGTATTCATCGGGAACGTCACAAACGCCACGTTCGAGAGGTTCAAACTTCTTTCCGTTCACTTCTTTGGTGATGACTTCGGGTCGGCTCACTTGAAGTTCGAATCCTTCGCGGCGCATCCCTTCAATCAACACAGCGAGCTGCAATTCACCACGGCCAGCGACTTCCATCACGTCAGCTGAATCTGTCTCGTGCAATTTGATTGAAACGTTGCCGAGAATTTCTTTACGCAAACGATCAATCAAGTGACGACTCGTCAGGTACTTGCCGTCACGTCCGGCAAATGGCGAGGTATTGACACCAAAAGTCATACGCAACACCGGTTCGTCGACAGTGAGTCGTGGGAGCGCTACTGGGGTTTCAACAGAGGCAATAGTGTCGCCGATTTCAACTTCGGGGAAACCGGCAACAACAAAGAGGTCGCCAGCACGTAGTTCATCTACTTCAACTCGGCTCACACCCATGTAGGCCATGAGCTGTGAGAGACGACGCTTCAACGGCGGTTGTCCTTCAGCAAATTCTTCTTCGAGCAACGCAACGTTCTCACCCTTACGCATGACGCCTTGATAAATGCGACCAATTGCTAAACGACCGAGGTATTCGGATGCATCAAGGTTGGTGACGAGTGCTTGGAGCGGTGCAGTTGCATCTCCGCCCGGTGCAGGAATACGTTCAAGAATGGTGTCAAGCAATGAGGACAAGTCAGCATCAGGAGCCGGCATTCCGAGTCCAACCATGGTGCGACCCTCGCGGGCTACGGCTGAAACAACCGAGAAATCGATGTGGTGGTCATCTGCTTCGAGGTCGATGAATAATTGATAGACCTCGTCAAGGACCTCTTCAGCACGAGCATCGCCACGGTCAACCTTGTTGATGACAACAATGGCGGGCAAGTTGAGCGACAGCGCCTTTTGCAAAACATAACGAGTCTGCGGAAGCGGACCTTCGGCCGCGTCAACGAGTAGCAAGATGCCGTCAACCATGGTGAGGGCTCGCTCGACTTCTCCACCAAAGTCAGCGTGACCAGGCGTGTCAACCAAGTTGATCTTGGTGTCTTTGTAGATCACCGAGGCAGCTTTAGCCAGAATGGTGATTCCTCGCTCACGCTCTTGATCATTCGAGTCCATGACTCGATCAACCACCGCTTGGTGAGCTGCAAAGGTTCCGGTGGCGCGCAACAGAGCGTCCACGAGAGTTGTTTTTCCATGGTCAACGTGCGCGACTAACGCGACATTACGTAGTTGTGTATACATATCAGTTGTGGACAACCGGCTTAAGCCAGGTCGTCGTCCTCGTCCTCAGCCTCAATCTCGTCTTCATCGTCAAACACGACTCCGTACTTTTCGGCTAAGGCTGCGTACTCATCATCTTGAGAACGCGGTTGCGAGTCTCCGCCTCCAAGGCCGAGATCCAAGGCGCTGGGGCCTGCTTGCTTCAATTTTCTCGCTTCTTCGAAACGACGGTGACGACCCTTTTTCACGGCAGGGCTCCGAACTTGTGAGAGGGGTAGGCGATGGTTACGAGGATGAGTGGCACTGGCCTGAAATCAGGACGCACCGACTCAAAATCGGATCCGAAAAACGAACTTGTCGTCTAACAGAACGCTCAAGAGTGTAGGACCTATTGACGTACATATGTGGGAACTTCAAGCGGTTTCGTGATTTTTCAGTGTGCCATGAGTAGCCAAATGGTCCCAAAATTGCTGTCAATCCCCGAATTTGGGCCTTTATTGCACCAGTCGGCTACTGGTTTGGCATCGCAGAGATCATCTTGAGACCACCCTTGCCATCAAATGACAATCCCGCCTTACCTTGCAAAAGGTCGTCAAGTTGTTCGCCGATGAGGTCGAGACGCCAGCCGGTCGCGAGTCGAGCGTCGACATCTTGACGCAGATAGGCCACGATGTCGTGACGAGTCGCCAAAAGCGCCGTATCAACGTGCTCAATCCGAGCAACTTCACTAATCCAGGCCGAAATAAGGGTGATGGCTGGACGCAAATGGCGTTCGACTTCGTCCCCTTCGTTGGATGAGATCTCAATGGGGTGTTCCTTTCCTCGGGCTACCGCTGCCAAGATTTCTTGACCAATGGCACCCCGGGTATGGCGATCGTCAACCCCTCGAGATTGAGCGAGATCGCCGATGTTGGTGGGTTCGCGTTGAGCGATGCCTTGAAGAGCTAAATCGGGAAGCACTTGACGCGGCGGGATATCGCTCGCCATGGCTCGTCGTTCTCGCCATTCGGCAAGAGCTGCCAGTACCCCGCGAGTTCTGGGCTTTAAAGCCCGAACATCCTTTTGCTTTTGCCAGGCATCCGCCGGATCGCCAGGACCCATCTTGCGTACGCGTAGCTCTTCGCACGCATCGGCGGCCCAGGTGAGGCGACCTCGTTCTTCTAGTTTTGCCATCAATCGATCGTGAATCTCAAGTAGGTGTTCGACGTCCGAAGCGGCATAAGACTTTTGTCCATCTGACAAAGGTCGTCGTAACCAGTCGGTTAACCGGTCGCCCTTGGGCAAAACAAGTTTCAGTTCTGAATTAACAAGTGAAGCCAACGACGGTGTGGAGTAACCAAGAAAACCTGCGGCGATTTGAGTGTCGAAAATATTCTCAGGAACCGTTTTCATTGCGTGGGTCATGACATCAAGATCTTGTTGAGCGGCATGCAACACAATGAGATGCTTTTCGCCAAAAATTCGAATCAATTTAGATGCGTCGCATGTCAATGGGTCAACGATGGCGATGCCATCTGCCCAAGCGAGTTGGATCAAGGCCAGACGGGGAAAATAGGTTTTCTCGCGATGGAATTCGGTATCAAGGGCGATGCGATCATGCGATTGCAGACGATCAAGCAATTCGTCAAGGGCTCGATCATCGGCGATCCATTCACAGTCCACTTGGTCAAAACTCACTTGGGCTGACTTCCTTCAACGACATCATTTCCCTGCATGATCCACCCCATGGTGCCCCCAGCAATGTTGATGACACTCAACGACTGATTGGCCAAGAAATCACACGCGCTCGCACTGCGACCACCTACCTTGCAAATCACAAAAGTCGGTCCACCATTTGGATTGCGAAACTCTTCGACACGATTGGGTACTTCATTCAGTGGAATATGGATTGCGCCAGGTACGTGACCAGAAAGATATTCATCAATTTCTCGAACGTCAATCAGAAAGATTTCCTCATTGAATTGTTCGGCGAATTCGGACACTGAGATTTCTATATACGACGATGACATACGTTCAAACTATCCTTTTGACTGTTGGAAGATCTCAATATCACCAGGTGAATTGATATTGATGAGATGTGATTGAGGCAAAGAGACACCTTGTCGTTGTAGTTCAAGCCAAGCCTTCATCACTGAACGCTGTTGCCCTTCAAATTGCTGGCGTAATCGAGGAAGACAGTTCTCGACGCGCCACGCAGCACATAGAGGCTGAGGGTCTGGAACGGTTGATTCTTGAACGTATTGGGCGAAACATACATCTACTTGCTGGCCGACGTCGTGAGTAAGAGGCTCAAGTAACGAAGAAACATCAGTCCTGTCGATCGCCAGCAAATCAACGGCCAAAATAACAGCGATCCCGTTCCCGGCATGTTGAAGCGCTGAGATGATTCCGAAGAGGGGCCCTTGGTTCAGCGTTGAATCATGAATGACTGGCCAAGAAAGGTTCGAGAGTTCGTATGATCGTGCACCGGCGATAAAGACCCCTTGCGCGCAAAAAGGTTCGAGTAACTTGCACTGACGTTCAATCGCCGTTAAACCTTCAATTTTGAGAAGGGCTTTGTCGGATCCCATGCGACTGCTCTGTCCGCCGGCTAGTACGTATCCGCGAATTTCAGTCATCGGCGAGATCTGTTGCACCGGTCTTACCGATGGAACGCAAGAAACTCTTGAGGAATCCCGGATGGATCTAACTGAAGGAGAAACAAGTGACATCTCTCCGCTTCATCCGACTCACCAATGGCTTCGGCCATTTTTTGCAAGCCAAGTAAACATCGCAGGAATCCATGATTTGATTCTTGATTCCATTTCACATAGCCAGATCCACGCCAACCGTTTTGCCTCAAGGTATCGAGACCGCGGTGATATCCAATTCGGTAATAGGCATAACGCTCAAGTTGGTCGCGTCCTAAATCTCCGATGTTGGCCCAACAGATCAGTGATCTGGGATGACGACTCACAACACCTGCGACGGCTTCGCGCCTTGATTCTTTTTCAGCGATGAGAGCTTGAGACAGATCATGGCGAATCGCTGGATCTTCAAGAGGAATCACGGTGGTCGGCGGCCCTTGCGGAGTCAAGCTGATCGGATTCTGCGAAGGTGAATTGGGACTTGACATGTCGTCAGAGTAGCCCCATTAAAGAGGGTATGCCTGATTTCAATCACGCCAACTGCATAGTCTGAACAAATGGCGAACATATCCACCGTTGCGTTATGGGCTTTTGATGAGTCCCAATTAAAAAACTTCACAACTTTTGGAGCCCTCGTACCCATTGCCGTCGGATTGATCATTTTCAAATTTGCGGTGAGTGCGGTCGTGCGCTCAATCGTGTTGATCGTGGCACTCGCTTTAGGTGGGCTGGTCTATAGCCAACGTTCAGAAATTTCCGATTGTGTCGATAACGCTCAGGCGAACATTGAGTCTTCTCTTGGCAAAGTGCAGTGCAGAGTTCTTGGTTTTGACATTGATCTTGATCTTCAAGACCAAGTTCCCTGAACAACTCGATGAATGAGTGGGCGAACGAGTAATTCCACGAATTGTTCAGGTGTACCTGAATGTGCATTGTGATGTGCTCCTTCAATTTTGACTGATCGGCAATCGGGCAATTGGCCAAGTAACTCAGCAGCAACTTGTAGATGAGGTTTTGACAATGAGCCGTAACCAGCAATGAGCGGTCCCTTCACACGTTCAATCTCCCAGGGTTTGCGTCGTCGAATATCACCAAGTTCACCAACAAGAGCCTCACCTTCAGAACGCCGCTGCAGTCGCGTTGACTCAGGAAGCGACTCCCATCGACGATTGCCGATAAATCTCCGCATAAAGGTTTCAGCCGCAAGTTCAGGGTCGTCGCTCACAGCAACCGCAGCGCTTCCTCCCGAATTTTTGGGCCACCAAGGTTCCCAACTCATGGGGCTTTCATAAACAACGAGTCCAGCCACCGACTTTGGAAATTGTTGCGCAAATGCCAGTGATACGACTCCCCCAAAACTATGACCGATCAAAATCAAGGGTTCACCTTGCGTTGTCTGTTGGATCACGTCCGTAAGATCGTTGATCTGTTCTTCAACTGAAAATGGACCTCGTTGATGTGACGACTTTCCGTAGCCCCGTCGGTCGTAAGTGACGACATGGAACGATTGCGCCAAAAGTCGAGACATTCGTGCAAAGGCCGCTTGTCGATCCATGCTTCCGTGAATCAAAATCAAAGTAGGCAGACCAGCTGAAGCGCCTTCTCGGTTTCCGTGAGACCGAATGCTCTCAATTACCCCGCTCCGACCCATATAAGTCCATCTTGGCACGCTTATCCTGATAAGTGATGGAAGTACTACTGATTCGACATGCCATACCGATTCGCCGTGAACTTGAAACCGGTATCGCCGACCCCGAACTTGCAGTTGAAGGCCTCAAGCAAGCCGAACTGATGGCGAAGTACTTGTCAACAGAAAAATTGCACGCGATTTATGCGAGCCCGATGCAAAGGGCCCAGCAGACTGCGAGTCCCTTGGCAGCTGTGCAGGGACTCACAATTCAAACAGTCGATGGTGTGGCAGAGTTTGACAAGAACAGCAATCAGTATGTTCCAGTTGAAGAACTCAAAGCTACTAATGATCCGCGGTGGCAAGAAATGTTGCGGGGTGAGTGGACATCATCGGATGAAACAGAAGAAGAGTTCATAGGCCGAATCGTCAGTTCAGTTGAACAAATTATTGCTAACCATGCTTCTCAGCGAGTAGCCATTGTGTGTCACGGCGGAGTGATTAATGCCTACATCTGTCACGTTCTTGGACTCGCGAACCAACGTGGATTCTTCTATCCGAACTACACCTCGATTCATCGAATCGCAGCAGCCGGTAGCGGAGAACGCAGCATAGTGACGCTCAATGAAACCTCTCATTTGCGCGGATCGGGTTTGCCGATCGGGCTTTTCCAGAAATAGTTGTCCGATCGAGAAGAAAGGAGATGGCTTCGATGAATGCAACAAAAGTAATGGCGACTGAAGGAATTATTCGGCACCTCAACGCATCAGTGTCTCCCACTCATTCGGTTGAGTATTCTGCACAGCGCCTTCGTGAATCTGGTTGGGTCGATACTTCCTTTGATCAGATTCAAAATGAATTTCCGCGCAAAGGCATGATCGCCGACGCCGGATTACTGCTCGCATGGAATAAGACAACTGAGTTGAGTCGCCAGTTTCGCATCGTTGGTGCTCACACCGATTCTCCTTGTCTGAAAGTCAAGCCGCTCCCCGACTCCGGATCGCATGGCTGGAAGCAGATTGGCGTTGAGGTCTACGGAGGCATTCTGAATAATTCGTGGCTTGATCGAGATCTAGGAATCGCCGGTCGCGTCGTCTTGAAAGATGGAGCAGTTCGGACCGTTCGCGTTGATGATCCCATAGCTCGTATTCCGCAACTAGCGATTCATCTCGATAGAGATGTCAATGATCGCGGACTAATTCTCGACAAACAAATTCATCTTGCTCCTATCTGGGGACTTGGTCAGTACCAGCCGGGCGAGTTCGCTGAATTCATTGCGGGTCGGCTGAATAATTCAGTTGATGAAATCGCTTTGTGGGATCTCGGGCTATTCGACTTAACCCCGGCATCGTTGTTGGGTCAGGATCAATCACTGCTGGCGAGTGGCAGACTTGATAATCAGGTGTCATGTTGGGCAGCTACCGAAGGACTGATCGCGTCTGGTCATTCGATCAGCTCAAGTGGTACGACTTCGGTCATCGCTCTTTTTGATCATGAAGAGGTTGGATCAGAAAGTACACACGGTGCTGGTGGCCCACGATTAGCTTGGCTTTTAGAAGCGCTTCACTCAGGCTCTCGTCGTGATTTTCATGAAACTTTGTCGCGTTCTCATTGCATATCAGCAGATAATGCGCATGCAGTTCATCCCAACTATCCCGACCGACACGAACCAACACATCGTCCCGTACCAAATATGGGTCCCGTGATCAAGGTCAACGCGAATCAGCGTTATGCCACGAGCCCAGAATCGGCGGCAGTTTTCATGCGGGCTTGCGCCAGTATCTCGGTGCCACATCAAGTGTTCGTGAGCAAAAACAGTATGCCGTGTGGTTCGACGATCGGTCCGATCACGTCAACTCAACTTGGTATTCCGACCGTAGACGTTGGAGTCGCGCAGCTTTCAATGCACTCCGCTCGCGAGTTATGTGGAGCTCACGATCCGGCGATGCTGGCACAAGTGATTGCTCGCTATTTTTCTGAATAGCCACACTTAAACTGAGCTTCATCGAACAGTTGCTGTAATTGTTCGTGAAGTTGTGCAGTTACTTCTTTGACTGTCGAACGGGGCATGCGTCCGTCAATTGCTGGTGGTACGGGAATTGGTTGCCCAATGATGACGACGAGTTTTCGCGGATAAACAAACTTCGCGCCTTTACCCATCACTCGTTCGCTGCCTCCGATTCCTACAGGAATGATTGAGACTCCCGCTTTGCAGGCGACATAAGCGGCTCCGTCCATTAACGGCTGAACGGTAGGCCCTGATTTGCGTTCTCCTTCGGGGAAAAGCACTAATGGCTCTCCTGATTTCAAAACTTGGATGGCTCGAATAATTGCTTCACGGTCGGCGCTTCCCCGAGTCACTGGAAATGCTCCGAGCGCTGAGATCATCCACTTCACTGGTTGGTGTTTCCACATCGAGTCCTTGCCCATAAATCGCATACGGCGTCGCGTGCACCCGGACGCAATTGGTGTGTCGATGTAGCTTCGATGCACGGGCGCCAAGATAAAGGCACCTGATCTTGGAATGTTCTCTTGGCCGCTGACGGTCATGCGGCAGTAAGTCCGACAGATTGACACGACGAGAAAACGAATGAATTGGTAGAACGACCGACTTCCAATGTCGTTACCAGCCAGTTTCGATTCAACTGCGCTCATGACAACCGTTCTTCAACAAGAGCAACAATAGAACTGACGATCTCCTCAATTGATCGATTGCTGGTATCAACTACCACAGAGTCAGCGGACTCTTGTAGTGGGCTGTCTGCTCGGGTCGAATCTTTCAAGTCTCGTTCGGCGATTGAACGTTCGATTTCATCAATGTCGCCACCGACCTCGGCGACGCGACGTTCGGCCCGCACACGAGGTGAAGCGGTCAGATACACCTTCAGGACCGCATCTGGAAAAACAACACTTCCGATATCGCGTCCCTCGATGACTCCACCACAATTCGCATCACTCCACGCACGCTGACGATCGCGCATATTTGAGCGAACGCGTGAATTGGCTGCAATGGTGCTTACGGCACTCGTCACTGCTGTTGATCGAATATCCGTCGTCACATCTATGCCATTAGCGATGACTTGCTCATTCCCCATGTCGAGATCCATGTTTGTGGCAATGAAACCAACTGCAACTGCGTCGTTTAGATTAATGCCATCTCTGAGCACCAGACTAGTGACAGCTCGAAACATGGCGCCAGTGTCGAGGTACTTCAATTGAAGAGCATCAGCCAGTGCTCGCGCAACTGTTGACTTTCCAGCACCGGCCGGGCCATCAATTGCGACGACAACATTCTTGCTCTTCATACAACTACCAACTAGTTCCGACCGGACGACCTTCGTCGTACCCAGCGGATCCTTGAATACCGACGACTGCTCGTTCTCGGAACTCGCTAACTGTGGCCGCGCCTGCATAGGTAAATGAACTGCGAACTCCAGCGACAATCTGATCGATGATGTCTTCGACTCCTGGACGCTCGGGATCGAGATACATACGTGACGTTGAAATGCCTTCTTCAAATAACTCTTTACGAGCACGATCAAAGAGACCTTCTCGCCGTGTTCGATTTCTCACTGCACGGTTAGAAGCCATACCAAAGTTTTCTTTATACAAACGGCCTTCGGGGTCGCGCATGGTGTCAGCAGCCGACTCGTAAGTCCCTGCGAGCCACGATCCGAACATCACGTTGCCGGCGCCAGCAGCCAAGGCCAACGCTACATCGCGAGGGTGACGAACTCCCCCGTCGGCCCACACTGAACCGCCTAGTCGACGAGCCTCGTCTGAACATTCGAGAACTGCCGAGAATTGTGGACGGCCTACGCCAGTCATCATCCGAGTAGTGCACATTGCACCCGGGCCAACACCGACCTTCACGATGTTTGCGCCGGCGTTGATGAGATCGCGGGTACCACCGGCAGTCACAACATTGCCAGCGACAATGATTGCTTGGGGAGCTGCTTTGCGGGCTTGCTCAACTGCGGTAATCATGCGGGTCTGATGACCGTGGGCGGTGTCAACCACCAAAACATCAACGCCCATCGCATGCAGTTGCTTGGCTTTAACGGCGGGTTCACCATTGACACCAATTGCGACTGCGGTCAGAAACTCTTTATTCTTGTTTAATGCTGGCGCGTACAAAGTTGAACGTAGGGCTCCACGACGAGTCACGCAACCAATTAATCGACCTTCTTTGTTTGTGACTGGAGCTGCTGTCAAACGTTGGTTGGACAGAGCATGAAAAATCTCTTCTAAATCTGTTCCCTCTTGAATGCACAACAATTCAGTAGACATCACGTTGTGCAATTGAGTGAAACGGTCGTAGCCGCCAGAGTCGGCCTCGGTAAAGATGCCAAGGGGGCGTTGTTCATTGTCAGTCACAATCACCACACCGTGAGCACGCTTGTGAATCAGGCTGAGGGCTTCGCCGACAGTGTCGGTAGGAGTAAGGGTGATTGGTGTTTCATAAATGGGATGTCTTGATTTGACGTACTTAACTACCGACTCAATGACATCGAGTGGAATGTCTTGAGGCAAAACAACCATGCCACCACGACGCGACACTGTCTCGGCCATTCGGCGACCAGCTACTGCTGTCATATTGGCGACAACGAGTGGGATGGTGGTGCCGATGTTGTCGGGGGTTGACAAATCAACGTCGAGTCGCGAACCGACGTTGGACATGCTTGGCACCAAGAAGACATCGTTGTACGTCAAGTCGTACGGAGGTGGGGTTTCATTGAGAAATTTCATGGGCAGAAGCCAACTCTCTTCGTTCATGCCTAAGGGCGGAATAAGGCTAGGCGGTATCTTGACCTACATGGGGCATATTGCAGCAAACGCAGGATCGGCACGTCAACCAGTTGTTCTGGTCCACGGTTGGGGTGGCTCGTTTGCATCCACCTGGAGATCAAGCGGATTTGCTGACCTGCTCGAAGACGCTGGACGTACCGTTATCGGTGTCGACCTCCTCGGGCACGGATTGGCTCCTAAGCCTCATGAACCCGAGGCGTACGGCGATCTCACTCAGCGAGTCCTTGAGCAAATGCCCGATGAACCTTGTGACCTCGTCGGTTTTTCCCTTGGAGCAATCACCCTTTTGCAACTTGCCATCAACCATCCAGACCGAGTTCGCAGCTTGGTGCTGGCAGGAATTGGACGCAACGTCATTGAGCGCGATGAATCAGGTTCGCATGACGTATTGGTGCAAGCCCTTGAAGGCAAGGAATTCCCTGACAACAATCTCGCTCGACTCTTTGTCCAATATGCCGACCAGCCCGGAAACGACCGAGTGGCTCTGACCGCAATCATGAAACGTGATCGAGCGCCGTACACCCCCGAGCAGCTGTCTCGGGTCACATGTCCAGTATTGGTTGCTATCGGCGATCAAGATTTTGCTGGTCCCGGGGATGGATTAGTTGAATTGTTGCCCGACGCGCGTTTAGTCGTTTTGAAGAAATGCGATCATTTTGCAACGACTGAGAATTTTGATTTCTTTGACGCCGCTTTAGGTTTCTTGGAAGCGTTACCGTCTTGAACAATCTGTCCATTGGCTCCGATATTGATCGTGCCATTGAAGTAATACGCAATGGAGGCTTGGTTGGCTTCCCAACCGAAACTGTCTATGGTTTAGCCGCAGATTCTTCAAACGTCGATGCCGTGAACAAGATCTTCGCGGTGAAGGGCCGACCGAACAATCATCCTTTGATTGTGCATGTCGGCTCAATTGAATTAGCCAGGACATGCAGTTCTGAATGGACTGTCGTTGCTGAGACGTTAGGTAGTACCTATTGGCCCGGCCCGCTGACAGTCGTAGTGAAAAAGACTCGTGGCGTCGCTGATGTGGTGACCGGAGGTCACTCAACGGTTGCGCTGCGAGTTCCTGGACACGTCATGGCGCTCGAATTACTCAATCGAATGAACATTGGGCTTGCCGCCCCCTCGGCGAACAAATTCGGCAAAGTTAGTCCGACAACCGCTCAGCATGTCTGGGACGACCTCGGCACAAGCGTTGATTACATCCTGGATGGCGGTCCTTGCGTTGTTGGAATCGAATCAACGATTGTCGATTGTTCAATACCGACTCCAGTCGTGCTGCGACCCGGAGGAATTTCTACTGAAGATATTCAAACGGTTATCGCTATTGGACTTGAAGACACTGGCGTTAGTCGAGCACCAGGAATGCTGCCCGCGCACTACGCGCCAAACTGTCAAGTCATACTCGTTGACACCATCGCCGAAGCGAATCAACTGCTTGTAAATCGGAAGTCGAATTCGACCCGAGTTCTTGATGCGTCGACTGAACCCGTGACATTCGCATCAACGATGTATGCGCAACTGAGACAATGCGATGTAGACGGAGTTCAATTCCTTGCTGTGGTTCAGCCGAGTCCGCTCGGGATCGGACTCGCTATCCGTGATCGGCTCACTAAAGCAGCTCATGGTTTGAAAAACCAATCTCATTGATAGTTCTCACCCACAGGTCGCGTATCTCTTGCGCGCTTGTCGCTCGATCAAATATGAGACTCACAGTTGATGATCCGGCATCGGGCACGAGTTCTAATCGGCACCAGGTCATGGGCGGGTCTTCAAGTTGCACTTCAAGAAGATATGGCGGCTCATCTGAACTCACGTCACCAAGAACACGGGCGGCGAGAAGTAACACCTCATAGGCCACCGCGGGAAGAGCGTTCATAGTGAACGAAGGTCGGTCAACTGAGAACTTTGTGACGACGTCAGGCGTTACTACCTGCTCATGAACTCTCGTTGCCGAACTTGGATCTTGATTGAAATGACAGTGCCATGTATTGGGGGTCACCACCACGGTCGGGGTGAAACTCACGTGCAAGCAATCGGCGAGCCGAAACGATTTCTTCTAACGATGATGAACGGTTGACTCCCAATAATTGGTAATACGAATCGTCAACCATTGTCCACTACTTTGGACCGGCCGAAGTGAAACGAGTTCCATCAGGATCGACGGCCCAAGATGGGCTAGCGCCCCATTGATTTTCAAATACCAGTTCTGCGATTGGGCGACGACGTACGGGTCCATGTGAACCTTGTGGTTTGCCAAGTGTAATGCACGCTGAAATTGCCACATTGTCGGGAATGGCAAGCAGTTCGCGAAGTTCAGCTTCAACTCCTTGGTGCCACATCGTGAGAGCGCCGCCAAAGCCTAAAGATCGCGCGGCGATCAACAAGTTCTGACAGGCGGGATAGATCGAAGCACCTTCGGTGGGCGAAGCATCGCGGTAACGCACGAGGCAACCAAAAACAATCACGGGAACTTGTTCAATATGGTCGACGTAATGTTGCATTGTCGCGGCTTGACGCGATTTTGGAGAGTTCGGATCTTGTCCACTGCCCGTTTGGTAGCCGTCGTATTTCAACTTGGCGGCCCAGCCTTTGCGAAATGAATCTCCAAGAAGGCTTTTGACTTTGTCAGCAACTACGCCATCAGTGACTGCGAGGAATCGAAAGGGCTGACGGTTTGATCCGCTAGGAGCACGCGAAGCGCACCAAAGAATCTGATTCAGAGTTTCAGCAGGTATCGGATCATTCGTGTAGCGGCGAATAGCTCTCGTCGTTGAAAGGGCCTCAATCGCCGAAATCGTTGGAGACGCGTCCACTCAGCGACCAGTGAAGTTTGCGGGACGCTTCTCCATGAAAGAAGCGACTCCCTCCTTGAAATCTTGCGTTTTGAAAAGCGGGAGAAGCTGCAAGAAAACGTGATGAATATTCTGTTCGAAAGTTTCAGTCTCAGCAGCACGCATCATGCGCTTGATCGCCCGAACTGCAAGCGGTGCATTGGACGCGATTTCTTCGGCGAGGCCATATGTCTTCGCGTGCAATTCTTCGGGTGCAACGACGTGACTGACGAGACCGAGTTCAAGACCTTCAGCAGCACTTAAGGTTCGACCGGTGAAACAGATTTCGGCCGCCTTGGCGTAACCGACCATGCGTGGCAGCAACCAAGTCCCGCCACTTTCGGGAAGAATTCCCCGTTTTGCGAAGCCTGGAGCCAATTTGGCCGTCGTTGCGGCGATTCGAATATCGCAACCGAAGGCCAGGTCGAGGCCATAGCCCGCAGCCCCACCGTTGATTGAGCAGATTGTGGGGGTGTCCAAATTGTGCAAGACGACTGGAGGAGCGGTGCGGAGATCAAACTCTGCGCCCATGTCGCTACCAGCGTCGAGGACCCCGAGGCTTTCCTTTTTACCCATCTGAGAAGCCAAGTCAAGCCCTGCACAGAAGGCCTTTCCTGCCCCAGTGATGACAATGCAGCGGACCTTTCGGTCCCGGTCACCGCGTAAAAGTTGATCCGATAGTTCGTTCAACATGGTGCCAGAAATGGTGTTCATGCGCTCGGGTGCGTTCAGGGTAATCGTGGCGATAAAGCCGTCTACTTCGTATAAAACTTCGCTCATACGGCAACCGTAGCCAACCTGCGGAGCGATTGGGCGATCGGAATGGGTCACTCAAAGATGTCGAAACGGTTAAATCGTCGTGCCTATCGGGTTTTAGATAGGTGACCGTGCGGTAACCTGACATCTTCCAAACCAAAGGGGCACCCGCCCCATATCTCCATAGGGGGAGAAAATATGCAGAAGTCCCGCGCACGTCGCGTTGGTGCTCTTCTCGTCGGTCTTGCAATCGTGGGCGCTTCAGCCTGCGGCGGCGACGACGAAGTAGCAGTCACCACCGAGGCTCCAGTGACAAGTGAAGCTCCATCAACTGATGCTCCGGCAGCAGGTGGCGAGCTTGAAGGAATGAAGGGTACGACACCTAAGGGTGCCGAAATCAGCGACGAATGGCTCGCTCTAGTTTCGGATTACTGGGTATCACTCGGTAACGAAGCTTTGACCGACTTTAACTACGCAGCTGAGGCTTACGACGCCGCCATTGTTATTGCATTGGCAGTTGAAAAGGCTGGCACCGACGGTGCTGCTCACGCCAACGAAATTGTCGGCATCACCAAGGACGGCACCAAGTGCACGACCTTCGCTGATTGCATGGCGATCCTCGCTGACGGTGGCGACCCGGACTATGACGGTTTGTCAGGTCCTCACGAATTCAATGGCAACGGTGAGCCCCTCGAAGGCAGCTACGCCATGCTTGAATTCGGTGCCGACAACCGCATCACCGATGCTTCAAATGAGAACTTGATTGCTGCTTCGGCTCCTGAATCAGCAATCGTCGAGTTGGGTACCACTACTTCAACTCGCGCTGGCGATGGTCAGTTGCACATTGGTGCGCTTCTTCCCGAAACCGGAAGCTTGGCGTTCCTTGGTGCTCCTGAGTACGCCGGTCTCGTCTACGCAATCAACGAAATCAACACTGCCGGTGGCGTGTTGGGCAAAGAAGTTCTGTACACCCAGGGTGACTCGGGTGACACATCAACTGATATTGCTTCAACGACTTCTGACCGTTTGATCAGCGAAGGCGTCGACGCCATCGTTGGTGCGGCTTCATCTGGTGTGACCTTGACCGTGATCGACAAGATCACTGCCGCTGGTATCACCATGTTCAGCCCAGCAAACACCAGCCCCGCACTCAGCGATTACGCTGACGACAACTTGTACTTCCGTAACGCTCCGGCAGACGGATTGCAGGGTGCTGTTGTGGCTAACCAGATCATTGAAGACGGAGCCGCTTCGGTTTACATCATGAATCTTGATGACGCTTACGGCAACGGCATCGCCGCTGTTGTGAAGGATGTTCTTGAGGCTGCTGGTGTAGAAGTTAAGGGTGTTAAGGCATACGACCCGACCGCAGCATCATTTGACGCTGAAGTTGGCGAAATTGTCGCTGCTGACCCTGACGCCGTCGTGTTGGTTTCGTTCGACGAAGGTAGTCGCATCTTGCGTACCGCCGTTGAAAGCGGAATCGGCCCGAAGGTCAAGAAGTGGTACGGAACCGATGGCAACATGGGTAACGCACTCGGAGAAAACTTCGACTCTGGTAAGTGATCAAACTGATCAATAACTAGTTCGAGGTCATGAACTAGTGAGGAATTGGAAAGGCCCCCGGGAAACCGGGGGCCTTTTTGTTACTTAAGTTTTGCTCAGCCACCAGTGGCTTTTGCCAACGTCCCGAGATACAGCTCGATCACATTGGGATCGCCGAGTAATTCGCGTCCGGTGCCGGTGTACGCGTTACGACCTTGGTCAAGCACATATCCCCTATTCACCACTTGCAAACAACGACGGGCATTTTGTTCAACCATCAAGATCGCAACGCCTGAGGCATTAATGGTGCGACATTGAACGAAGACTTCATCTTGAAGCGCTGGCGATAGTCCAGCCGACGGTTCGTCAAGAAGTAGGACCTTAGGTTCAAGCATAAGTGCTCTTCCCATGGCGACCATTTGCCGTTCGCCACCAGACAACGCTCCGGCTCGTTGGGCGGCTCGATCGGCCAACTTGGGAAACATGGCGGCGACATACGCGAAACGTTCCTTGAAGACCGATGGCTTCAAGAAGCATCCCATTTCAAGGTTCTCTTTAACGGTGAGGCTCGGAAACACGTTCTTGGATTGAGGAACGTATCCGACTCCTAAAGGCACCAACTCATGAGCCTTGCGCCCCGTGATATCGACGCCATTCAACGAGATAGAACCCGACCGAACCTTGCACAAGCCCAAGATGGCTTTGAGAAGTGTTGATTTACCGGCGCCGTTGGGTCCGATGATGCCGACGAATTCGCCGGCACGAACTTCAAGATCGCAACCATTCAAAATATTGACTTCAGGAATGTACCCCGCGACCAAATCTTGCGCGTGAAGGACAATTGAATTTTCCATCATTCACCTTCCAATAGCGACTGGCCTTGACGGGTTCCTAAGTACGCATCAATCACCGCAGGGTTAGAAGAAATGTCGTCGGGAGTTCCTTCAGCGATGATTCGTCCTTCAGCCATAACAATCACCCAGTCGGAAACATCGTGCACCATATCCATGTCGTGCTCGACAAAGAGGACGGTCATTCCATCGTCGCGAAGGCCACGAATGTGCTGATTCAACGATTGTTTCAAGGCTGGGTTCACGCCTGCCATTGGTTCGTCAAGCATGACTAGCGTTGGGTTTGTCATCAGTGCTCGCGCCATCTCGAGCAATTTGCGCTGACCACCAGAGAGTGACCCGGCGTATTCGTCGCGCATGTGGTCCATCTTGAATCGAGCAAGAAGTTCGTCAGCTCGCTCAGTGATTTCGGCGCCGCGAACAATCCGTTCCACCACTTCTCACCTTTTTGGTCGGTTGCACCCAGACGCATGTTCTCAATCACTGAAAGTTTGGTGAGACTCTTTGTGAGTTGAAAAGTACGAACCATGCCAAGCGCAGCAGTTCGATGAGAAGCAACCCCGTTCATGGCCTTGCCATTGAAATTCCAGTCGCCTGAGTTTGGTTGATCAAAACCAGTGAGGAGATTAAAGAACGTTGTTTTGCCCGCACCATTCGGACCGATCAAGGCAGTGATCGAACCTTTTTGCACCTCAAAGTGATCGACATCAACGGCGACGATTCCTCCGAATTCACGGCGGATGTTGTGAGCAGTCAAAATCGGCTCTTGCTTGCGGGCTCCTGGAATACGTTCTACACCCTGAAACGAATCGCGTGCTCGAGTTGCAACTTCGCCGTAAGTTCGTTCAGTGTCCATCGAACGCCATCTCCTTACGGTTTCCAAATACTCCCTGAGGTCGAAACACCATCAAAAGAATCAAGGTGATGCCGATCAAAATAAAGTTCAGTTGTCCGACTTGCGTGGATTTCATGATGGTGAAGTTGCCGATACTCACCGGATCTTCGGCTACTTGACGAAGGAAGTTGTCCATAAAGGTAAATAGGCCCCAGAACATCATTGATCCAACTATCGAGCCCGACACTTTGGCGACGCCGCCAAGTACAAGGGCCGTCAAAATATAGAAGGTGAGGTCGCGGCTGTAGTTGTCGGGCTGAACGCTTCCTCGGTCAAGCGCAAAAATCATTCCGGATACTGTTCCGATCACACCACCAAGAATGAGTGATTGCATCTTGTACGAATACACGTTCTTGCCGAGCGATTTCACTGCATCTTCATCTTCTCGAATTGCCTTCAAGACACGACCCCAGGGTGACTTCATCAACTTGTAAACGACAAACCCGAATACTGCGACAAGTAGCCATCCGACAATTAATACCCACAACTCACGACCGGTGAACTTAAAGGGCCAAAAGCCGTACTCGTTAGCCTCTTCAATACCGAAGTCGTTACCTAGCGTACGAAAACTGTCGGAAAATCCGTTGATTCCGTCGCTACCACCAAAATACGTTTTGAACTTCACAGAACGCACAACCAAACGAATGATTTCGGCAGTGGCGATGGTGACGATTGCGAGATAGTCGGCGCGTAGTCGCAAGGTCGGTATTCCCATTAAAAGACCGAGGACGACCGAGAAAAGAATTCCGATAGGGATGCCCCACCAAAATGAAATATCGAAATAGTGCGCAGTCATGCCAAGTCCGTACGCACCACAAGCCATAAATCCGGCCTGACCGAAATTCAGAAGACCGGTATAGCCAAATTGCACATTCAAACCCAAGGCCGCAATTGCAAAGTACACGGCG
>JBEDJE010000002.1:0-16323 GCA_041172985.1 Actinomycetota bacterium | reverse complement strand
CCTAGTGGCGGGCTCGGAAGTATTCATCAGTTGTTACTCGCGACGAAAGATATGTCAGACGAGTTCAATGCGCGCCATGGGGGCGTTGTCGCCCTGACGCGGACCAAGCTTCAAGATGCGCAAGTAGCCACCGTTACGTTCGAGGTAACGAGGAGCAACTTCAGCGACCAACTTGTGCGTCATTTCCTTGTCACCGAGGTAACCCTGGATCTGACGAATACGGTGCACGCTCATGGCGTTTCCGTCTTGAGCCTTCTTGGCCTTGGTGATGAGCTTTTCGGCGATGGGGCGAAGTGCCTTGGCCTTAGCTTCAGTTGTTTCAATGGCTTCAGCAGCAATCAAAGATGCTGTGAGGTTGGCCATCATCAACTTCTGGTGCTGTGAGCTACCGCCAAAGTTTCTGGCACGGCGTGGTGTTGCGGGCATGGTGTGTTTCCTTCGTTAAAACGTTCGTCGGCTCAGCCGCGAAGTGTCAGGCCGCGCTCATCAAGCTTCTGCTTGACTTCGTCGAGGCTCTTCTGTCCAAAGTTGGTGATGTTCAACAAGTCGTCTTCGTTCTTGCTCAGAAGTTCGCCGATGGTGTTGACCTGGGCGCGCTTCAAACAGTTACGGGGACGCTCGGAGAGATCGAGGTCTTCGATTGCAATGTCGAGATCGGGGCTTGATGAACCAGCCAGAATGACTTCGCCAAGTTCAAGACCCTTGGGCTCTTCTGACAAGTTGGCAACGAGATCAACGAGCGAACGCAAGGTTGCGCCAGCTGATGCGAGTGCATCACGCGGTGTGGTGGTGCCATCGGTTTCGATGTCGATGATGAGCTTGTCGTAGTTGGTTGACTGCTCAACGCGAGTTGGCTGCACATCAAACATCACGCGACGTACTGGCGAGAAGATTGCATCGATCGGAATAACACCGATGGTGCGTGATCCTGAATCGCGATCGCTCGAGTTGTAACCGCGACCCTGTTCGACGGTGAGGTCGAATGCAAGACGGCCCTTGCCATTGACATGGGCGATGACAAGATCCTTGTTGAGGATTTCAACATCGGCTGGGCACTGAATGTCGCCAGCTGTCACGATGGTTCCGGCCTCGCCACGAACGTCAACACGAATGATGACTGCTTCGTCGGATTGCGAGATCAGCACGATGTCTTTGAGGTTGAGGATGATGTCGGTGACGTCCTCGGTGACACCAGCGATGGTGTCGAACTCGTGCAATGCCTCATCAAAGCGAACCGTCGTAATGGCGGAACCGGGGATGGAGGAAAGCAACACGCGACGAAGCGAGTTACCGATGGTATGACCGAAGCCGGGCTCAAGAGGTCCGACAGAGAAACTCTGACGGTTACCGTTCTGTTCGCCGATTGCTTCGACACTGGGGCGCTGGATGACGAGCATTTGTCTCTTCCGTTCGTCGAGGGTTTGTACTTAGGCAGTATTAGATACAGATTGAATTGCTGGATTACTTCGAGTAAAGCTCAACGATGAGCTGTTCACGTACGGGCACATCGATGTGCTCGCGAGCTGGTTCGTTGCGAACGGTGACTTGCTTGCCGCCGTCTCCGCTTTCGAGCCAACCGACTAATGAACGGTCCAAAGTATCGATGTTGTGCTGAATCACGATCATGTCGCGAGCCTTCACGGCCAAGGTGATGACATCACCTTTCTTGACACGTGCGCTCGGAATGTTGAGGCGCTTGCCATTGACCAAAATCAAACCGTGGCTGACGAACTGACGCGCCTGTGGGCGAGTGCTTCCGAAACCAGCGCGGTACACAATGTTGTCGAGACGAAGCTCGAGCAAACGCAACAGGTTTTCACCAGTCGGTCCTTGTAGGCGGTTGGCTTCTTCGTAGGTCTTGCGGAACTGACGCTCGAGTACACCGTAGATGTACTTAGCCTTCTGCTTTTCCTGGAGCTGAGCGAGGTATTCACTACCGGCAGAGCGACGGCGCGTACGGCCGTGCTGACCCGGTGGGAATGGGCGACGCTCAAGAGCCTTGCGGCCCTTTTCGTTTTCGAACAAGTTGGTGTTGAGACGGCGCGACAAACGCACCTTGGGTCCGGTGTAACGGGCCATGACTTAGTTCCTCTTCCGCTTGGGCAACTTGCAGCCGTTGTGGGGTACGGGCGTGACATCTTTGATGCCAGTCACTTCGATACCAGTGTTCTGCAACGAACGAATGGCGGTGTCACGACCAGAGCCAGGGCCCTTAGCGTGAACTTCGACTCGACGCATACCTTGTTCGAAAGCGGCCTTAGCTGCTTTCTCGGCTGCCATTTGTGCAGCGAAAGGTGTGCTCTTACGCGAACCCTTGAAACCAACTCCGCCACCTGAGGCCCACGAAAGGACGTTGCCTTCGGTGTCAGAGATGCTAACGATGGTGTTGTTGAACGAGCACTTGATGTGACACACACCAACGCTGACGTTTTTGCGCTCGCGCTTACGGGGGCGTCGTCCGCCCGGCTTCGGCTTAGCCATGATGTACTACCTCACTGCCTTTTTCTTGTTTGCAACGGTCTTCTTCGGTCCCTTACGGGTACGAGCATTGGTGTGAGTGCGCTGGCCACGAACGGGCAGGCCCTTACGGTGACGGACGCCCTGGAGGCAACCGATTTCGATCTTGCGCTTGATGTCGGTCTGAACTTCGCGGCGAAGGTCACCTTCGACGGTGACGTTCTTGTCAACCCAACCACGAAGTTTGTTGACTTCTTCGTCGGTCAAGTCGCGAACACGCGTGTTCGGACTGATGTCGAGATCGGCGCACATGCGTTGAGCAGTCGGCTTGCCGATGCCAAAGATGTAGGTGAGCGAAATCTCCAACCGCTTCTCGCGGGGAATGTCAACTCCAGAAATACGGGCCATGCTGTTTCCTTATTCTCTTCTCAGCCTTGACGCTGCTTGTGACGCGGGTTCTCGCAAATAACCATGACACTGCCGTGCCGGCGGATCACTTTGCACTTCTCGCAGATTTTCTTAACGCTTGGTTTGACCTTCATGGTCATCTCACTTCTTGTTGTTAAATTTTGAATGAATTTGAATGAATGAAGACTGGTTTTATTGACTATTTACGAACTTGTATTACTTGTAGCGATAGGTAATGCGTCCTCGGGTGAGGTCATAAGGCGTGAGCTCTACTTGCACCTTGTCGCCAGGAAGAATTCGGATGTAGTTCATTCGCATTTTTCCGGAGATGTGCGCCAAAACTTTGTGGCCGTTCTCTAGTTCCACCCGAAACATGGCGTTCGGCAGGGACTCGAGGATCGTTCCTTCGAGCAAAATGGCGTCGTCTTTGGGCTTGGACAGAACTGACTCCTAACAGGGCGGATATTGCACACTGCAGTGCGCCACGAGGACGCGTGCAGGGTCGGCCATTGGGCCGAGGGGCAATGCTACCGCCGAGACTCAAATGAACCAAGTGCCTCGGGCCAGAAACTTGGGAGTCTTTTCGGAGCGGAACCATAGCCCAGGATTCCAGGCCGCTCGTGGCAATATCCGAAGAAAAGTTATCCACAGGTGGGCTCAGCCGTTCTTCCGGGCAATATCAATCGCCGCGGTCAAGGTCGCGAAGACCTCATCAGGCGAGACCGAACCATCGATTTCCACAAGTCGCCCACCATCGCCGTAGAACTCCAGCAAAGGTGACGTCTGTGATTCGTACAGATCGAGGCGCTGGCTGATGCTCTCGGGAGTGTCGTCATTACGTTGGACGACGTCTCCACCACATGAATCGCAAATCCAGGGGTCGCGCTTTTGGGCCGTGGCAACATAGTTCGTTCCACAGTCACGGCACACTCGGCGAGCCGAAATGCGCTGAATGACCAGATCTCGAGGCACGTCAAGGTCGAGCACCACATGGATGGGTCGTTCGGCGGCAATCCCGTCAAGAGCAATGGCCTGGGCGACGGTTCGCGGAAAGCCATCAAGGATGTAGCCACGAGTACGGGCATCATCTTGCTCAAGGCGTTCGCGGATAATTTCGATCATGATGTCATCGCCCACCAAGCGACCAGCTTCGATGACCTGCTTGGCCATCTTGCCGAGTTCAGTTCCTTCACGCACAGCAGCGCGCAAAATTTCCCCCGTTGAAATATGGGGAACCACATAGTGCCGTGAAATGCGCTGACACTGAGTGCCCTTGCCAGCGCCTTGACGACCCATGATGATCAGACGAACGCCCGCGGTCATGAGTTAGTCCTGCCGCAGCCACCGATGCTGCGTGAGCATCACTTCAGGAATCCCTCGTAGTTGCGCAGCATGAGCTGGCTATCTACTTGGCGCATCAATTCAAGAGCAACACCAACCGCGATCAGCACCGTCGTACCAGCGAACGGGAACGACTGCACGTCACCGACCCACAACACGATGTACGGCAAGATGGCAATGAAAGCAACGAACAAAGCACCAGGCAATGTAATGCGGTTCACAGTCTTAGCGAGATAACGCTCAGTTTGCGGTCCGGGACGAATACCAGGAATGAATCCGCCTTGACGACGAATCTGATCGGCCTGACGAATCGGATCGAAAGCGATGGAGTTATAGAAGTATGCAAACGCGATGATCAACAACGCGAACGACACGATGTAGAGCGTTCCTTGCGACGACACCAAGTTACGGTCGACCCATTCGGTCACCGAACGACGCCAGCCACCCGAACCACCGATGACGTTGGTGACAAGTACGGGCAACAACATCACGGAGCTTGCAAAAATAATCGGAACAACACCGGCCTGATTGACCTTCAATGGGATGTACGTACTTTGACCGCCATACATACGACGACCGACAACACGCTTGGCGAATTGCACGGGGATACGGCGTTGACCCAGTTCGACACGCACAACTGCAATCAAGATTCCGATGGAGACGGCCACGAGAATTGCGAAGACAACCCACTTCTTACTTTGCAGAATTGAGTAGTAACTAAAGGGCAATGAGCTCACAATCGATGCGAAAATCAGGATGCTCATACCGTTACCGATACCGCGCTGACTGATGAGTTCACCCATCCACATCAACAATGCTGTACCCGCAACAAGTGAAATAATGACGAGCAAACCGCGCGGCCACATTCCGTCTGGCAACAACACGATGTCGGGTGCAGTGGCCGATGCAGTAAAGAACGCTGAACCTCGGCCTTGACCGAAAATGAATGTCAAACCAGCGCCCTGCAAAGTTGCAATCGCAATCGCTACGTATCGCGTCCACTGAGTGATCTTGCGTTGCCCAGTTGCACCTTCTTGTTGCCACTCTTCAAGCTTTGGAATAACCACCGTCAACACTTGCATGATGATGCTTGACGTGATGTAGGGCATGATGCCCAAAGCAAAAATGGCGAACGATGAGAATGCTCCACCGGAGAACAAGTTCAAGAAGCCAAGTGCACCTTGTTCACGGGCTGATTCGCGCAATTGGCGAACAGCTTGGTCGTCGATGCCAGGAACGCGAATGTGCGCGCCTAAGCGATACAACAACACCATCATGACCGTGAACAAAATCTTGTTCCGTAGGTCGGGAACCTTGAAGATGTTCTTCAAGTTCGACAGCACGTGGTCTCCTCTGGTTCTAGCGGCTGGTGAAAATCGGGAAGCCCGAAATCAGCGGTTGGTGAACTGGTTGCCGTTGGCAGCAGGGCGAACCTTGTACGGCAACGGAATGATGGTGACAGAACCGCCGGCAGCTTCGATGGCAGCCTGAGCAGCCTTCGATGCACCGTGAACATGAACATCAACCTTGCGGGTGATCTGTCCACGACCGAGAACCTTGACGAAAACGTTCTTGTGCAAAACGCCAGCGGCCGTTAAGACCTCGGGGTTCACAACTGCGTCGTCGAGTTCGTTGATGGTGTCAAGGTTGACACCCTGGTATTCGATGCGGAATGGGTTATTGAAACCCTTCAACTTCGGAACACGCTGCTTAAGGGGCATCTGTCCACCTTCGAAGCCGCGAGCAACTTTACCGCGACCACGTGAGTGCTGACCCTTGGTACCGCGACCGGCAGTCTTTCCGCCTTTGCCGCCGATACCGCGACCGAGTCGCTTTTTCGGATGGGTTGAACCAGGTGCTGGTGCTAATTCGTCAACGCGCATTGGTCAGCTCTCCTTCGAATCAGTCGAAGATGAAACTTCGATCAGGTGGGGAACTCGGGCAATCATGCCGCGAATTTCGGGACGGTCGGGCAAGGTATTGCTCTTGCCAATACGACCAAGACCGAGTGCACGCAATGTTCCGCGGCTCTTGGGCTTGGCATGTGTACTTGACTTGATCTGGGTCACCGTGATGGTGGGGCCAGTGTGAACGACTGTTTGGTAGGTAGCCATAATCAGTGACTTTCTCCTGCAGCAACGGCACGCTTGGTTTCGTTGTAGGCCTTGAGCAAGCCCTTTGGAACGAAACTATCGGCGGGGATACCACGACGAGCCGCGACTTCATCGGGACGCTGCAATGACTGCAGTCCGTTGATGGTGGCGCGAGCCACGTTGATGGCATTGGATGAACCAAGTGACTTAGCCAACACATCGTGAATGCCAGCTTCTTCGAGGATGATGCGAGCAGCACCGCCGGCGATAACACCGGTACCAGGAGCTGCGGGCTTAAGCATCACGCGACCAGCACCCAAGATGCCAATGACGGGGTGCATGATGGTGCTGCCGGCGAGGGCCACCGAGAACATGTTGCGCTTGGCGTCTTCGGTTCCTTTTTGGATAGCCAACGGAACTTCCTTGGCCTTTCCGTAACCGAGACCAACGCGACCGTTGCCGTCACCAACCACAACAAGTGCGGTGAATGAGAAGCGACGACCACCCTTAACGACCTTGGCCACGCGATTGATATGAATCACGCGTGACTCGCGGCCACCTTCGGGGGTGTTGCCCATACCGGGGGGCGGACGATCACCTTGGCGCGGGTTTCCGCCGCCAGGTCCACCTGAACGCGGATTTGGATTGGGGTTGTTTGGTGTATTCGTCATTAGAACTCCAGACCTGCTTCACGAGCGGCTTCAGCAACCGCAGCGACACGACCGTGGTACAAGTAACCACCGCGATCGAAAACAACTTTCTTGACACCAATTGCTTGAGCACGTTGCGCAACAGTTACACCCAAAGCCTTAGCGACTTCAACAGTGCTTCCACCAGCGGCACGCAATGCCGGCTCGTTCGATGAAACCGATGTGATCGTCACACCAAGATCGTCGTTGATGACCTGAAGCATGAGGTGCTTGTTTGAACGGTACAACGACAAGCGCGGACGCTCGGCGGTGCCGTGGATCTTCTTACGAACTCGGTTGTGGCGTACAAGGCGACTCTCACGACGCTCTTTACTAATCTTGCTCATTGGATCTCCCTACCGGAATCTTTTCTCGGCATTACTTCTTGCCGGCTTTGCCGGCCTTGCGCAGAATCTTCTCGCCCTGGTAACGCACACCCTTGCCCTTGTAGGGCTCAGGCTTACGAATGGAACGAATGTTGGCAGCTACTTGGCCGACAGTTTCTTTGTCGATGCCTTTCACGATGATCTTGGTCTGCACGGGCACTTCAAAAGTGACACCTGCGGGAGCTTCCACATCAACGGGATGTGAAAAACCAAGGTTGAGACGAATGGAGCTTGGGCCCTTCAACTCGGCGCGGTAACCAACGCCGACGATGTCGAGTTCTTTAGCGAAACCAGTGGTGACTCCAACAACCATGTTGTTCACGAGTGCGCGGCTGAGGCCATGCAAGCTACGTGATTCACGCTCGTCGTTCGGACGCTCGACAACCAAGTTGCCTTCGTCTTGACGAACAGTGATTCCACCAACAAGATCGCGACTCAAAGATCCCTTAGGACCCTTGACCGTCACTGAGTTTCCGCTGAAGGAAACATCAACACCCGCCGGGACGGGAATAAGTGCTTTACCGATACGTGACATGTTGTCTCCTGATCACCACACGTAACAGAGAACTTCGCCGCCGACTTTGCGCTTGCGCGCTTCGCGGTCGGTCATGAGTCCCTGACTGGTGGATAGAACGGCAACACCAAGTCCACCGAGCACGCGAGGCACAGTGTCGGACTTGCGATACACGCGGAGTCCTGGTGTTGAAATGCGCTTGATACCGGCAATGGTTCGACGGCGCTCGGCCGAGTACTTCATTCCGATGTTCAAGATCTCGCCTGGTCCCTTGGTATTGGGAGCGACAGTGAAACCAGAGATATAACCCTCTTGTTCCAAAATCTTGGCCAGAGCAACTTTTTGCTTTGACGACGGCATCTTGACCTCATCATGCATCGCCGTGTTGGCGTTGCGGATGCGGGTCAGCATGTCGGCAATAGGATCAGTCAACATAACGCCTCACCAACTCGACTTCGTTAGGCCGGGGATTTCTCCAGCGTGAGCCATCTCGCGAAGGCACACACGGCAGAGTCCGAACTTGCGGTAAACAGAACGAGCACGACCACACTTGCGGCAACGTGTATAACCACGCACCTTGAATTTCGGTGTTGCGTTGGCTCGGTTAATTAAAGATTTCTTTGCCATGAGTCAGTACCTCTCGCTCACTTCTTCTTCTTGGCTGCGTACTGCGGTCCACGAGTGGTTGCCTTCTTCGGCGCAATGGCTGCATCAGCGCCACGCTTGAAGGGGAAGCCAAACGCATCGAGGAGTGCCCGACCTTGGGCATTGTCAACAGCGGTGGTCACGATGGTGATGTCCATGCCGCGAGGGGCATCGATCTTGTCGTATTCAATTTCGGGGAACACTGTCTGGTCAACAAGACCGAACGAGTAGTTTCCACGACCGTCCCATGAATAGGCCGGCAAACCGCGGAAGTCACGGATACGAGGAATCGCAACTGCGATCAAACGATCGAGGAATTCCCACATGCGGTCACCACGAAGAGTGACCATGCAACCAATGGCTTGCTTCTCACGAAGTTTGAAGTTGGCGATGGAGTCGCGTGACTTGGTCACCTTGGGCTTTTGGCCCGTGATGCGAGTCATGTCGGCGACAGCTCCTTCGAGCAACGACGGCTGCTGAGTTGCACGACCAACACCCATGTTGATCACAATCTTTTCGAGACGTGGAACCTGCATGATGTTGGGCAATTCGAGCGAAGCCTTCAGGCTGTCACGAATTTCGCTCTGATACTTCGCCTTTAAACGGGGCATCGTAGTAGTGCTCATGAAATTTCCTCACCTGTCTTGCGAGCGATGCGCACTTTCTTGCCATCGGCCAAAACCTTGTAACCAACGCGCGTGGGCTTGCCCTTATGCAAGAGCATCACATTGGATGCATCAAGCGGCATGTCACGGTCGATGATTCCACCTTGCTGGTTTGTACCGCTTGGCTTCTGGTGCTTCTTCACAACATTGATTCCGTCAACAATGATCTGGTTGGTCGTGGGCATCACACGCGAAACGGTGCCTTCTTTGCCCTTGTCCTTACCTGAGATCACCACAACGGTGTCACCTTTTTTAATTTTCATCTCACAACACCTCCGGCGCTAACGAAACAATGCGCATGAACTTCTTGTCACGCAACTCACGGCCAACTGGTCCGAAAATACGTGTTCCTCGTGGAGTGAGGTCGTCCTTGATAATGACGGCAGCGTTTTCGTCGAAACGGATGTAGCTGCCATCGGGACGGCGCTTTTCCTTCTTGACGCGAACGACGACGCACTTGACGACATCACCTTTTTTGACACCTGCACCCGGAATTGCGTCCTTCACGGCAGCCACAAAAATGTCTCCGATCGAGGCGTAACGGCGGCGTGTACCACCGAGCACCTTGATGCACAGAACTTCTTTGGCGCCACTGTTGTCGGCAACCCGTAGACGACTTTCTTGCTGAATCATGTGTTCTTCTCCGTCGTTCCCAGGCTCACTTGGCCCGCTCGAGAATCTCGACGACGCGCCAACGCTTGGTCTTGGACAACGGACGCGTCTCCATGACGCGCACCTTGTCGCCGATGTTGGCGTCGTTGGCCTCGTCGTGGGCGTACAACTTCTTGGTGCGCATAACGAACTTGTTGTACTTCGGGTGACGCACGCGCTCGACGACTTCGACGACCAAGGTGCGGTCCATCTTCGACGAGGACACGATGCCCTCACGTACCTTGCGCGGTGCGCGTTCTGTTGTTTCGATTGTTTCAGACATCTGGTTCACTCTCCGGCCTCAGCGGCAGCGATTTCACGCTGACGGATAAGGGTGTTGATTCGTGCGATGCGGCGACGAACACGACGCAATTCGCTATGGGTGTCGAGCTGACCAGTTGCGCTACGGAAGCGGAGGTTCAATGCCTCTTGCTTCGTAGCACGAAGCTGCTCGACCAATGACGTGAGGTCGAGTTCGCCTAGTTCAGCGCGGTCTTTGCTGGCTTGAGTTGCCATGATCAGATCGCCTCCTCGCGGGTGATGATGCGAGCTTTAATCGGCAACTTTTGAATGGCCTTGTTGAGGGCCTCAAATGCCTGCTCGCGACTTGGGAATGACAATTCGAACAACACGCGACCAGGCTTGACCACGGCTACCCAAAATTCGGGGTTGCCCTTACCGGAACCCATGCGGGTTTCGGCTGGCTTCTTGGTAACGGGCTTATCGGGGAACACGTTGATCCAGACCTTGCCACCACGCTTGATGTGACGAGTCATAGCAATACGTGCAGCTTCGATCTGACGAGCGGTTAACCAGCACGGTTCAAGAGCTTGAATTCCGTACTGACCAAAAGCCAGTTCGCTTCCACCCTTGGCCATACCTCCGGTACGACCACGATGGTGCTTACGATGGGCAACTTTGCGAGGCATCAACATAATGAATCAGTCCTGTGCACGGAAGTGCGGGGTCTCGTGCCCATCGTGGGTGCGGCGGGCAATTTCTTCTTCCTCGTCGAGCAACTTCTCGAGTTCGGGATCGGCTTCTTTAATGAGCGGTGTTGCGGCCAATTCGGCAGCTTCTTCGGCCTTGCGGCGTCCGCTTGATGACACAACTTTGCGCGCACCAGGTGCACCTGAAGTTTCGCCAACAGCCATGGCTGCTTCGCGAACGATCTTGTCATCGGTGACGGGCTTGTACGGCAAAATGTCGCCACGGTAAATCCAGACCTTCACACCAACGCGACCACTTGCGGTACGAGCTTCACGGAAGCCGTAGTCAATGTCGGCACGCAATGTGTGCAACGGAACGCGTCCTTCGCGGTACCACTCGGTACGGCTCATTTCGGCGCCACCTAGACGGCCCGAACACTGAACACGAATACCAAGTGCGCCAGCCTTTTGTGCGTTCTGCACAGCACGCTTCATGGCACGACGGAAAGCAATACGACCAACGAGCTGATCGGCAACGCCTTGAGCGATCAAAGCTGCATCAAGTTCTGGTGACTTGATTTCAACAATGTTCAACTGCACCTTCAAGTTGCCGGTGAGCTTGGTGAGACCTGAACGAAGTTCGTCGGCCTTGGCACCTTTACGACCAATAACAATTCCGGGACGTGCAGTGTGGATGTCGACTTTCAAAGTCTCGCCACGCTTACGCTCAACTTCGATACGTGAGATCGCGGCATCGGGAAGTGATTCCATGATGTAGGCGCGAATCTTCCAGTCTTCGGTGAGGTATTCCTTGTAGTTGCGCTCGCTGAACCAGCGGCTCTTCCAGTCGGTGGTAATTCCGAGACGGAAGCCGTAAGGATTGATCTTTTGGCCCATCAGTTGGTCTCCTCAGCCTCAGGCGCCGAATTCTCGACAGCAGTTGCTTCGATCGTCGTATCTTCGAGTGTTACTTCTTCAACAGTTGTTGATTCAGTTGATGTGTTTTCAGCTGCATCATCGCCACCATCGGTGCGCTTGGTGCGGCTGGCCTGAACGCGAGCACGACGATCAGCAACACCGCCACCGCGAGTTGCACGGCGACCGCTGACTGCACGCTCACGACGAGCTTGAACAACTGTCAAGAGTTCTGCATCAATGACCGCGAGCACAATGGTGATGTGGCAGGTGCGCTTGTTGATACGTGTGGCACGACCCTTAGCGCGGGGCTTGAAGCGGCGCAAGGTCGGGCCTTCGTCGGCATAGCAAGCCTTGACGTACAAGGTTTCGGCTTCGAGGCCATCGTTGTTCACGGCGTTGGCAACAGCTGATGCCAACACTTTGCGAATCACGCGAGCAGCTTCACGCTCGGTGAACTGCAAGACCTGATCGGCCATGACAACATCGCGACCGCGAATGAGATTGAGGACAACGCGTGCTTTCGATGCTGACATGCGTGAACCGCGAACACTTGCTTTTGTTCCGGTGCGCTCTCCAGCAACGAATGAACGCTCATTGAGCTTGGGACCAGTCATTACTTGCGACCCTTCACGTTCTTCTCTTGACCTGCGTGATATTTGAAGGTACGAGTCGGTGAGAATTCACCGAGCTTGTGACCAACCATTGATTCGGTGACGTACACCGGAACATGCTTACGACCGTCATGCACCGCGATGGTGTGACCCACCATGTCGGGAATGATCGTCGAACGGCGACTCCAGGTCTTGATGACCTTCTTTTCATTGGCTGCGTTCAACGCGTCCACCTTTTTGACGAGGTGGTCGTCAACGAACGGCCCTTTTTTCAAGCTACGAGACATCTAATGCACCAATCCTTTACCGGCGGCCCTTGCCGGAACGACGACGACGAACAATCAACTTCTGTGATGCCTTATTGCCATCACGAGTACGGCTTTCTGGCTTGCCCCACGGAGATACGGGAGGACGACCACCAGAGGTCTTACCTTCACCACCACCGAGAGGGTGATCGACCGGGTTCATGGCGACACCGCGAGTTTGCGGACGAACGCCCTTCCAACGGTTACGACCAGCCTTACCGATCTTGATGAGTTCGTGTTCGGAGTTGCCGACTTCGCCAACAGTGGCACGGCAATCGATCAAGACGCGACGCATTTCAGTTGACGGCAAACGCAAGGTTGCGTAGTCGCCATCTTTTGCAACGAGCTGCACGCCGACACCAGCCGAGCGAGCCATCTTGCCACCCTGACCAGGGCGCAATTCAACGTTGTGAACAACGGTACCTACCGGCATGTAGCGCAACGGCAACGCATTGCCAGGCTTGATGTCGGCCTTAGGACCATTTGATACGTGATCGCCAACATTCATGCCCTTAGGAGCAAGGATGTATGCCTTCTCGCCGTCTGCGTAGTGCAACAAAGCAATACGGCAGGTGCGGTTGGGGTCGTATTCAATTGTCGCAACTTTGGCAGTGATGCCATCTTTGTTGCGCTTGAAGTCGATCATGCGGTACTGCTGTTTGTGGCCGCCACCGCGGTGACGTGAGGTCTTGCGACCATACGCGTTACGTCCACCAGTCTTCGGCTTGCTCGTGAGCAATGACTTCTCGGGAGTCGTTGATGTGATCTCGGAGAAGTCTGACGAAGTCTGGAAACGACGACCGGCAGATGTTGGTTTACGCTTACGAATTCCCATGACGCGATGCCTCAGTTGTTCTCGAACAGTGGGATTTCATTCCCAGCAGCCAAAGTGACGATGGCGCGCTTGGTACCAGGGCGACGACCGGGGCGATTAGTGCCTCGGGTGCGCTGGACCTTGCCCGCACGGTTGAGTGTGTTGACCTTGACGACTTTGACTCCCCAGATGGCCTCGACTGCGTCGTGGATCTCGGGCTTTGAAGCGTCAACGTGAACGTTGAATGTGTACACACCGGTCTCGATGAGCGCGTAGCTCTTTTCGGACACGATGGGAGCGATGATGATGTCGCGGGGATCTTTCATCACTGACCGTCCTTACTTGCTCCAGGCAAAGATGCCTGCGAGAAAACGATGGTGTCGTTGCACAGCACGTCGTAGGCATTGAGTTCGCCAATTTCGATGAGCTGCACTTCGGGGAGATTGCGGAACGAACGGATCGCATTGAGTTCGTCACGACGAACCACGATCAACGTACGACCTTCAAGATTGAGAGCGTTCAATGCATCAATAGCAGCTGACGTCTTGGGGGTCTCGAAGTTCCAAGAATCGATGACAACGACTTTTCCTTCGTTGGCACGATCGGACAATGCTGACTGCAGTGCAATCTTGATCATCTTTTTTGGAGTCTTTTGCGTGTACTTACGCGGCTTGGGTCCGAGGGCCACACCACCACCAGAGAAGTGCGGTGAGTTGGTTGAGCCCTGACGAGCGCTACCAGTTCCCTTTTGCTTGAGCGGCTTCTTGCCACCACCAGAAACTTCGGCACGAGTCTTGGTGCTCTGGGTGCCCGCACGACGGTGCGCAAGTTGCGCAGTCACGACTTGGTGCATCACCGGAACATTGGGCTGACGACCGAAATCGGCATCGCTCAACGCGACGGTTCCGACTTCTTTACCAGCTTGATTCTTTACTTTTAACGAAGGCATCAGGTCACTTTCCCTTCACCGCGTTGCGCACGATGACAACGCCACCATTAGGGCCGGGTACTGAACCACGGACCAACAACAAACCACGTTCGGCATCAGCCTCAACAACTTCGAGGTTCAAGGTGGTGACTTGGGCATGGCCCATGTGTCCGGCCATCTTGAGACCCTTCAAAACGCGGCCCGGGTATGAAGCCGAACCAATGGAACCAGGAGCACGGTGGTGCTTGTGGTTACCGTGACTTGCGCCTTGACCACTGAAGTTGTGACGCTTCATTCCGCCAGCGAAGCCCTTACCGCGGCTCACTGCAGTCACGTCGACTTTTTGGCCCTTGACGAATTGATCAACAGTGATCTCTCCGCCAACTTCGAATCCGTCAACGCTCTCGAGACGAAGCTCGACCAAACGACGACCTGATTCGACATCCGCTTTCGCGAAGTGACCAGCCTTGGGCTTGGACAATTTCTTGGCGTCCTTGTGCCCATACGTGACTTGAAGCGCGGTGTAACCGTCGCGCTCGGAAGTCTTGACTTGAACAATGCGAGCTGGTTCAACACGAAGCACAGTGACGGGGACGATTGAATTATCGTCCGCCCACACTTGTGTCATGCCGACCTTTTCGCCGACGATCGCTTTCTTTGCCATGAGGCAGCCTCTTCATCCAGCCAGTGTTTCTGGCGCTTTCGAGTTGACTGTGCGTGAACTTTGGTAAACCGCCGTTCATGCAAACGCTCCGTGGATCGGATGATCAACGGAGCATTTTTTTCGGTTGTTGCCATGCAGTCCCCAGCGAGCCGGGCTTTCATAGACATCGATTGCAGCGGACGGACAAAAGTCCGTTTCGCACGAGGTGGGAACACTACCGCCACATTGGACGCGAACCCACACGCGGTTGCGAGCAATTTCTGTGTCTTCTTTTATATCTCTATGTGAGACAAAAGAGTGAAATTAGGGGAATCTTCGTCCCAACCACTCGACCACGTGGGCAAGAGCTTCTTGGCGATGTCCCTCAAGATAATGAGGTGCGCCCTTCATCTCGACATAGGTCTTGTCGGCTGCCCCGCTGTTGTCGACGATCTCTTCGGCTTGCCAGATACGAATCTCGGTGTCGGCAGTCGGATGGATGAGCAGGGTCGGAACCTTGACCTTGGGCATCGTGTCAGCCAATTTGGCGTGGCTTGAGAGCCCGCTCCACGTAGACAACCAACCGCGTGCCGTCATTGAGCGACCCAGGCCACCTCGGCCATAGTTGGCATCAAAGGGATCGGGGAAGGCAAACAGGCTGCCCATGGGTCGTTCATCGGGATCGATCGACAAGTCGAGATAGGCCGGATCGGCCAAGGTGCGATAAATCACCATGTATTTGGTGAACACCGCACGGCGGCGCAATTCGCGCCATTGCACCGTCTGCGTTTGATTGTCAACTCCACGCAGTCGTGAACCGGCATCAATAGATTCGGCAATGCTGGCTTTGGCGATCGCATCAATGCGGGCAACTCGTTCAACTTGTGCGGCGCGATAACGCTTGAGCCACTCTTTGTCGTACACACAAGGTTCGGGCCAGGGCCGCCAACCATTGTCGGGGTTGTACATATCTAGTTCGGGAACCGTCGAAAATGGATCGCTTTCATCGACCACACTCGGGTCGATGACTTGCAGCATGAACACACCTTCACCAGGATGTGCGGCCATACCCACCCAACCATCACCAATGCCACGTTCGGCATGAGCAAGGGCCATCAGTGATCCGCCACCAGAGTTGCCAAGTAGCACGACCGCTTCAGCGCCGCGCCTTTTCATTTCGTTGTACACGGTTTCAACATCGATCGTGCAGGCTTCGTGCAAACAATCGGTGTCGTTGTTCATGTAACGCGTACCAAAACCTAAGACTGCATACCCAGCGGCTGCGAGCAACGGCGCGGCATAATGCACGCTGAAGTCACCGCGTGG
>JBEDJE010000001.1:0-22200 GCA_041172985.1 Actinomycetota bacterium | reverse complement strand
CGGTGTCGGCTTAAACGTGAACGCCGAGGCTGTTTGGGATCGTCAACCTGCCGAAGAACGATGACTCGACCTGGTTCAACTCGTTCACCATCGACCAGCACTTCATCGCCTGGTTGCAATGGGTCGAGGTGCGAATGAGTTGACAAAGAATCAATACGTCCGTCGCGGCGAGCCTTCAATTCATCTTCTTTGTCGTGCATTGCCTCTTTGCCGACAGAAAATGCATCAGAGATTGAACTGAATCGTGAGCGAGTCGACTGAGCTGCACGATTGATGACCTTGACTGGACCGAGACCCGTCACAGTCCGACGTACTTTCTTGCCGGCGAAAAGCACTCCACCGACACCCGCAACTGCTCCTGAGATGAACCATATGATGCGCTTGATCATCTGATTTTCCTAACCACTGCTTGGCTCGATGAACTTCTTCGAGATTGACGATCGATTCTCTTTTGGTCGCGCTTCAACCTTTGGGCGGCCCGAGTAGTTCCGGTAGCGAGCGCGGCAACTTTGATCAACGGGGTTGACAACGCCATTCGAGTGACTCGGCCGGTATTAGCCATCGCGCCACTTATTGCTTCGGCCGAGCCTAAGACTCGATCAAACCGGTCGAGGTCTTCGCGTGCTTCTTCGACGGCGTAACGAGCCTCGTCAGTTGTTGCCCGAAGTTCGGCCAGCAAAGGTCCAGTTTCACGTCGTAGCGAATCAACTTCCAGACGTAATGAACGCAAGGTGTCAAGAACCCTGAGCAATACGACAATGAGCGCGGCGAAACCGATCGACAGCAGTACCGCGGCGAGAACGATGGCCAAATCTCCAGCTGTCATGATTCCTCCTGATTCGTGTCGTCTTGGTGTTGTGCCAGACGTTGAGCGATCTCTCGTTCACGTCCGTGTTGACTTGGTTCGTACCAACGCTTAGCGATGAGTTCATCGGGCAAATATTGCTGAGGAACCCAACCACGCGGGTCATCATGAGGGTAGTCGTATCCCGTGCCATGTCCAAGGGCGGAAGCCCCTTGATAGTGGGCATCGCGCAAATGTGCAGGTACTTCGCCGACAGCACCATTTTTGATGTCGGCGCGGGCTCCCCAAATGGCCAGTGCTGCCCGGTTGCTCTTGGGTGCAGTTGCCAGGTGAATTGCCGCGTGAGCCAGATTGAGTTCGGCTTCGGGAAGTCCGACATGCTCGAGGGCATGAGCTGCAGCGACCGCAATCATGAGTGCAGTCGGATCGGCGAGTCCAATATCTTCGCTGGCGAATATCACCATGCGTCGCACAATGAATCGAGCATCTTCGCCGGCCTCAAGCATGCGAGCCAGGTAATACGTCGCTGCCTGAGGATCACTCCCGCGCAAACTCTTGATGAAAGCGCTGACGACGTCGTAATGATCGTCGCGTCCATAACGCAATGCACTGGTTCCGAGGGCGGCCTCAACATGTTCGACGAGAACTTGATCGGGATGAGACAGTGCAGATGCAACTTCAAGCGATGTGAGAACTTGTCGACCGTCTCCCCCAGATCGTTCGCTCAGCAGGTCAACTGCATCAGGGGTTGCAGTTGTCGCTAGTGCAATGAGACCTCGCTCGATCAAGGTCCGAATGGCGTCACGTGAAAGTGGCTCGAGACGAAACAGAGTACTACGCGACCTGAGTGGCGCATTGACCTCAAAGAATGGATTCTCGGTCGTCGCTCCGATCAGCGTTAACGTTCCGTCTTCAACCGCGGGCAAGAGTGCGTCTTGTTGACTCTTTGAAAATCGATGAATCTCGTCAAGAAAGAGAATTGTTCCTTGAGCGTGCATTCCTAGACGTTGACGGGCGCGCTCAATCACCTCACGTACGTCCTTGACCCCAGCGGTCACTGCAGACAATTGTTCAAAAGCTCGTTTGGTGGTTCCGGCGACGGCTAAAGCCAAAGTTGTCTTTCCGGTGCCGGGCGGACCCCAGAAAATTGCGCTACTCAATTTGTCTTGCTCAACTAATCGGCGCAGTGGTTTTCCAACTCCAACAAGATGCTCTTGACCAACGACATCATCAATCGTTCGCGGACGCATTCTTGCGGCTAGTGGTGATTGGGATCGAAGTTGCTCTTCGGCAGCAGCACTAAAGAGATCGCTCACGGCAGTATCCGAGAAAAAGCTCGGGCGTACGCGGCTTGGCGAAATTCGACAAGATGGTGAAGTAGATGATGCGGTTCCATCCATTGCCAACGGGTGAACTCATGGTCGTCGGGTTGCGGCGTAATATTCTCTTCGTCGATCACCCCGAACAAAAACCACTTTTGAATTTGTCCGCGTCGCTTATCGCCATTCTTGACGTGCGCCCGAATATCGGAAGGCCACTCATAAGCGATCCACTCGGGTAATTCAAGAACTAGGGCTACATCAGATTTTGTGAGGCCGGTTTCTTCGGTAAGTTCGCGCCACGCCGCATCGAGCGGTTCTTCATCAATGTCAATTCCACCTTGAGGTAACTGCCAAGACCCAGGGACATCCTTACGTTCAAAAGCCATGAGATCACCATTATCACGACGAATAATGATGACTACTCCGGCGCGAAAGGATTGCGAGCTCATGAGTTTGGCACGTTCGTCATTCAGACTTTGGGGGGTAAAACCCTGATACCGAGTTCATCAAGTTGTTTGTTTTCGGCACGGGTCGGCGCATTCGTCATGGGGTCTTGCCCGCTCTGCGTTTTCGGGAAGGCGATGACTTCACGAATATTGTCTTCGCCCGCCAAAATTGCGACGAGGCGATCGAGGCCAAAGGCGAAACCACCGTGCGGTGGAGCGCCGTAAGTAAATGGCTTCAAGAAGAAACCGAACTTACGGTTGGCTTCTTCTTCGCTGATACCAAGAGCGGTGAAAACCCGACGTTGCATTTCGGAATCGTGAATTCGAATTGATCCTGAACCTAGTTCCCAACCGTTGAGAACGAGGTCGTACGCCAATGAGCGCACTGACATCGGGTCAGTCTCAAACTTGTCGAGATCTTCGGGATGAGGTTGACAGAAAGGATGGTGTCCAGGCTTTGGCTGGCCGGTTTCTTTGTCAACGCCAACGAACAGCGGGAATTCAGTCACCCATACGTAGCGGTATGGCCCTTGGTGAACTGGAGGACGACCAAGATCGTTACGCAATGTTCCGAGAACTTCGCAGGTCATTGACCATTCGTCGGCCACGATCAGTAACAAGTCACCAGCAACTGCTTGCAAGGTTGAAATGAGTTTGACCTGTTCGTCAGCAGATAAGAATTTGACCACCGGGGACTCTAGGGTTCCGTCGGCTGCAACCTTGAGCCATACCAAACCTTTGGCGCCCATCTTCTTGGCACGGTCAGTTAATGCGTCCAATTTGTTGCGACCGAACTCTTCGGCCTTGCCTTCAACCCGGATGCCCTTAATTGACTCGGCTCCTGTGAATGCCTTGAATTCGGTGCTCGAGAAGATTGAAGTCAACTCGGTGAGTTCCATGCCAAAGCGCAAGTCGGGCTTGTCGACGCCGAATCGTTCCATTGCTTCGCGCCAGGTGATGCGCTGAATTGGATCGGGCTTGACACCAGTGACCGATTCGGCCGCGGCGATGACCGCTTCGCTGATTGCCGCTAAGACATCGTCTTGATTGACAAAGCTCATCTCGGCATCAAGCTGCATGAATTCGTATTGGCGATCGGCACGAAGGTCTTCGTCGCGCAGACAGCGGGCGATCTGGTAGTAGCGATCGATTCCTGCAACCATCAGTAGTTGTTTAAACAACTGTGGACTTTGGGGCAATGCATAGAAAGAACCGGGCTCTTTTCGGGATGGTACTAAGAACTCGCGTGCACCTTCAGGCGTTGAGGGCACCAACATGGGTGTTTCAACTTCAACGAAACCTTGCAGTTCCATGGCGGTACGAACCGCCGAGTTGACCTTGGCGCGGGTACGAAGGTTCTTCTGCATGCGTTCACGACGAATGTCGATATATCGGTATTGCAAGCGCACATTCTCGTCAACGTCATCAGCACGAGCATCAACGGGGAACGGCGGCGGTTCGGCCGAGCGAAGAACTTCGACGACGCATTCGCCAATCTCAACTTCGCCTGTGCTCAAGTTGCTATTGACAGTTCCGTCTGGTCGCGGGCGCACGACGCCCGTAATCTTGACGACGTATTCGCTTCGGACGTCAACAGCATTGTCGATGACACATTGAACGATTCCTGAATGATCGCGGAGATCAACGAAAGCCAGTTTGTCGCCATGCTCGCGTCGTTTGGCGACCCACCCACAGACGGTGACTGTCTGTGCAATGTCGCTCGTACCGATTTCGCCGCACATGTGCGTCCGCATCGAAGTTTGTCGTTTTGAAATTGTCATGAGAGTGCTTTCGTTATTGATGGAATTAATTCACTGCGAGGAATCGTTGATTGCTGCTCTTCGCCACGAAGTGGGCGTAGCACGAACGCATCGGCTTCGACTTCATCGGAGCCAATGATGATGGCTACTAGCGCCCCACTTTTGTCGGCTGCTTTCATCTGGCTCTTCATGCTGCGATTCTCAAACGATCGATCGCATGAGATTCCGGCGTTGCGAAGTTGATGTGTGATGATAAGTGCTTCGTTTCCGCCGGTGGTATCGACGACAAAGACATCGACGTTGGCAGGAACTGAAGCAAATACTCCCTCGTCATCGCAGGCAAGAAGGGTGCGATCGAGGCCCAATGCAAACCCAATACCTGCGGTAGCGGGGCCTCCGAGATCTTCGACTAATCCGTCGTAGCGTCCGCCGCCGCCGATTGCGTTTTGAGCTGAGTCAAGAGTGCCGCCAACAAATTCGAATGTGGTATGCCGGTAATAGTCGAGGCCTCGCACGAGTTTTTCATTGACGGTGAATGGAATGTTGAGTGTGCGGAGACCCGATAACACAGTTTCAAAATGTGTTCGGGCTGCCTCGCTATAGAAGTCAGAAATCTTCGGGGCCTTGGCAATGATGTCAAAGTCTTCGGGACGTTTCGAATCAAGTACGCGTAGTGCATTCTTGGCAAGTGTGACTTTGCTGGCATCAGAGAGTTGCTCAATATGTTCTGAGAAGTATGTCTGCAATGCGGCGACGAAATTTTGACGGTCTTGCGGTTCGCCCAAACTATTGAGATGTAAGTGAACTTGCTGCAACCCCAACCGCTGAAAGAAGTTCCAGCCGAGAGCAATAACTTCAACGTCAAGGTAAGGGTCGTTGGCGCCAAGTACTTCGATACCGACTTGATCGAACTGTCGATAGCGGCCTCTCTGCGGGCGTTCGTAACGGAAGTTCGGTCCGGAGTACCAAACCTTCCAGGGAGTCGCTGGTCGGTGTTGGACAAAGGCTCGGCACACGCTCGCGGTCTGCTCGGGTCGTAGGGCCACGTGACGATCACCCTTGTCAACGAAGTCGTACATCTCTTTAGTGACGATGTCGGTGGCTTCGCCGACTCGGTGGAAAACCCCGATGTCCTCGAGCAAAGGAGGAATGATTTGGCCGTATCCAGCCGCCGTCACGGTCTCAGCGAAGGCAGCCACGAACTGCCGCCAACGGGCAGATTCGGGAGGAAGGATGTCGCGCATCCCTGGGCTGGTTTGGAACTCGGGCACGAATACTCAGGCTAGCGGTCGCTGGGACCAGCCTCAGGGAGATTAGGCCCGGCGTGGCACGATCGCCGAGGGAATATGGGTCACTCGTCGTCTTCGTCGAGCGGGCGCCCAGTACCCGAGCGGTAGGCGTCGTAGACCCCATCGATCTTCTTGATTGTTCGCAGTACTGCTTCGAGATGGCCAGGGTCGGCAAGTTCAAACTCGAAGCGCATCCTCGCGACTCGGTCTCCCCCAGTATGGGTACTGCAGGCCACGATATTGACGTGTTGTTCGGACAGTTCATTGGCCACATCACGCAAGAGGCGCGATCGGTCAAGTGCGACGACTTCGACGCTTGCTCGGAAGACAGTTCCGGTGGATGAACCATCCCATTCGACGTCCACGAGGCGCGATGATTGATCATCGGCGAAGGTTCCTGCGTTGGCACAGTCGGACCGATGGATACTGACTCCACGACCGCGCGTGATGAATCCCATGATTTCGTCACCGGGAACGGGAGTGCAGCACTTCGAGAGCCGCACAAGAACATCGTCAAAGCCTTCGACATGGATTCCGACGTTGTTGCCGCGTCTTCGAAAATCATCAGGACGCAATACCGATGCGGGAAGTCGTTCTTCGGAGTTTGAATCTTCGAAGCGCGCCGCAATTCTTTGTGCGAATTGAGTCGCTTCAACATGACCTTCACCGATAGCCGCGAGCAACGTGTCGAGGTCTAGATAATTCAAAGACTCCATCTCGGCGGTGAGGTGTGAACTTTCCATGACTCGGTTGACAGGGAGTCGAACCCGTCGAAGTTCTTTCGAAAGATCTTCTCGGCCAGCTTCGATGAGGTCTTCGCGCTTTTCGCGAGAGAACCATTGCTTGACTTTGTGGCGGGCCTTGGGTGAAGCAACAAACTCAAGCCATTCGCGAGACGGGCTAGCTGACTCAACCTTTGACGTAAAAATCTCGCAGGTATCGCCAGATTTTAATTGGTGCGTCAGTGGGACGAGTCGACCATTGACTCTGGCTCCGATACACGCATTACCGATTGCAGTGTGAACAGAATAAGCGAAGTCAACTGGGCATGACCCGAGAGGTAAAGCAATGACGCGACCTTTAGGAGTGAAAACAAAGATCTCGTCTTGATCGAGGTCGGTCTTCAAACTCTCCATGAACTGAGCAGGATCGGCGATATCGCTTTGCCAGTCAATGATTCGATTGAGCCAATCAATATCGGGTATTTCACTATCGTCTTTATAAGCCCAATGTGCAGCAACTCCCCATTCGGCGCGCTGGTGCATTTCGCGAGTGCGGATCTGAATTTCGAGAGGTTTTCCACCGGCGCCGATGACGGTTGTATGCAAACTCTGATACAAGTTGAACTTGGGCATTGCCACATAGTCCTTGAAGCGACCGACAATCGGTTTCCAAGTTCCGTGGATACATCCCAAAGCCGCGTAACAATCCTTGACCGAGTCAACAACGACACGGATGGCCATGATGTCGAAAATTTCGTCGAACTCTTTACCTTTTTGGATCATCTTTTCGTAGATGCTCCACAAATGTTTCCCACGTCCAGTGACATCGGCGTCGATATTGAGTTCTGACAACTTAGAACGAACATCAGACATCGCTTTGGCGAGATAGACATCGCGTTCAGGGCTGCGGCTGCTGACGAGGTGATCGAGCTCTGCATAGCGCTTCGGGTACATCGAGGCAAAGGCCAAGTCTTCTAACTGTTGTTTGAGTCCTTGCATGCCGAGACGGTGAGCCAGTGGTGCGTAGATGTCAAGAGTCTCGCTGGCAATGCGCTGCTGTTTTTCGACTGGCATCGCAGCAATCGTGCGCATGTTGTGGAGTCGGTCAGCCAACTTGATAATGAGCACTCGCAAGTCTTTGGCCATCGCGACCAACATCTTGCGCATTGTTGCCGCTTGCTGCTCTTCTTTTGAGTCAAAGCGAATGCGGTCAAGTTTGGTGACACCGTCGACGATGGCAGCGACTTCAGGACCAAAGTCGCGCTCGACATCGGCGACAGTGATCTCGGTATCTTCGACAGCATCGTGCAACAAGGCGGCGATCACGGTGGTCTCGTCAAGTCCAATATCGGCGACGATCTTCGCGACCGCTAGAGGGTGATTGATATAACCTTCACCACTTTTTCTAATCTGCTGGGAGTGGGCTGTACGGGCCGTCTCAAAGGCTTTGGTCATTAAGGCCGTTGATGCCTTCGGATGGCGCCGCCGAAATGACTGCAACACAGGAGCCAATTCGTCATCTGGTGAGCTGTGTTGGCGTCTCCACGGGAGAAGACGAGTCACCGTTGCCATGGGCTAAGTATCGCAGGAACTCATGACCAACGGGTGGTTATGCGCCGCCAACGAACTGCTGATTCAGTAGCTGAAGAGTGATTCGACAGCGATCCCGTCGAGTTTGGCGCGACCCTCAAGAAATAGCAATTCGATCAAGACCGCAAGGGCGACGATGTCTCCCCCGAGTGCTGACACCAAACGACAAGTCGCAGCAGCCGTACCGCCAGTTGCAAGGACATCGTCAACAACCAAAATTCGTTCGCCAGGATGAATGGCATCGCGGTGAATTTCTAGTTTGTCCGAGCCGTATTCGAGATCGTATTCCTCGCGAACAACTGCCCAAGGCAACTTCCCAGCTTTCCGCACGGGGACGAACCCAGCGTTAAGAGCGACGGCAATTGGTGCACCGAGGATGAAGCCACGAGCTTCAACTCCGATGACTCGCTGAATATTCGCATCAACGAACCGTTCGGCGATTTTGGCAATCGCTTCGCTGAACGCCGGACCATCGCCTAAGAGTGGCGTGATATCACGAAATGTAACGCCAGGATTCGGGTAATCCGGAATGGAACGAATGAGATCTTGCATTGATTCGGTACTCATAACTAACGACGACGCTTCTTGCGAGGACGCGGTGGGTGCGTCAGTAAAGCCGTGGACGACGGTGATGAATGAGTCGTTGTAGTTGAATCTTCTGAGTCGGCAGTTTGACGACGAACTGACTTCGCGCCAGCTGCTCCTCCCGAGATCACCATATGGGCTAACTCGGCTCCGGTTGCATGAGCACCCTTGAGGTTCTTGTAGCGACTTTCACGTTGCTTGAAAATCGTGAGCAGTGGCGAGGCGATGTAAATCGAAGAATACGAACCAGTAATCAAGCCGACTAACAAAGCGATGGCGAATTCGCGTAACGCAATTGCACCAAAGACTCCTGAGCCAAGAACAAGTAGTGACAACACTGGGAGAACTGCTGCCAATGAAGTATTCAACGAACGCATCAGAACTTGGTTCATTGACACATTGGTGATGTCGGCCATTGATGTGCGCGAAGGCCCGAACTTCTCAATATTGTCCTTGACCTTGTCGAACACCACGATGGTGTCGTACAACGAGAAACCCAAAATGGTCAGGAAGGCGACGACGGTGGCCGGAGTGACTTCAAAACCAATGAGTGAATAGATGCCAACGCTGATCAACACGTCATGCAACATCGCCAAGATTGCGGCTATCGCCATGCGCCATTCAAAGCGCCAGGCGATGTAGATGCCAACCAGAACCATGAAGGCGATTAAGGCACGTATGGCCTTTTCGGTAATCGCCCGTCCCCAAGACGAACTCACCGAACTCACCGAAACTTCGTTGATATCGACATTGGCCTTGATGGCTAGATCGGTTTGAACTTTTGTCCGAACTTCAGCGGTCTGATCTCCTACTTGGATGCGAATCGAAGATGTTGTTCCACTTGTCAGGGTCTGCACCTTGGCATTTTCGGTGGGCACACCGTTGTCATCAAGGACAGCACGGGCTGCGTCAACATCCATTGTTTCGCTGCTTGGTACCTGCCAAGCGACTCCACCTTCGAAGTCGATACCCAAATTGAGGCCACGAGTAAACAACGAGCCCAAGGTGAGCAAAATCAAAGTGATGGAGATAGCGAAACCAATTTTGCGCTTGCCGACGAAGTCGAAAGAAGTTTCTCCGTGGTACAGGCGGCCGAAAATTCCACGACGTGAAGTGACGAGGTCGTTGCTCATGCCGCACCTCCATTTGCGTTAACGGTGTTATCAATACCAAAGATGCGACCACGTTGGAGGCGCTTAGTTCGGGCGATCATCAACATGGTCGGTCGGGTAAAGAACCATGCAATGATGATGTCGCACAAAGTTGAGAGACCGAGGAAGAAGGCAAAACCACGCACTGAACCGACGGTGAGGTACCACAGAGTGAACGCACCGATGAGCGACACAATGTCGGCCGCCAAGATGGTTCGCCATGCTGATTTGAATCCACGTTCAGCCGAGTTCTTCAATGTGCGACCAGTCTTCAATTCGTCTTTCAACTTTTCGAAGAACACCACGTAAGAGTCAACGGTGACACCGATAGAAACAATGATTCCGGCGATACCCGCCAAGCTCAAAGCTAGGCCGTTCGTATTGGAGAGCAACGAGATGACGTTCCACTGAACGAGCCCGGACAGCGTGATTCCAAAAACCACGATGAGGGCGAGAAGGCGGTAGTACAAGAGCATAAAGAGCAGGACGAGAAGTACGCCGATCAAACCAGAAACGATCGCAGCATTGAGTGAATCGTCACCCAATGTTGGGGACACGATCTGTACCGCCTGAACCTCAAGACGGACCGGTAAAGCGCCGCTCTTGAGAACTCGAGCCAGATCTTTGGCTTCAGACTCTTTGAAACTTCCGGTGATGTCTACTCCACCTGAGAATGAAGGCTGATTGACGCTTGGTGCCGACTGCACGACACCGTCAAGGACAATGGCCATTCGACCCGTTGGGCATGTGGTCGACTTGGCGAAACACTGCGCTGCGCCGATGTTCCAAAGATCTGAGCCAGCTGCACCGTTCTTCAGGGTGACTCGCACTCCCCAACCGCCGGAAATGATGTCGGCAGTTGCGTCGTTGTTGAAAACTTCACCGGTCGCGAAAGAGGGACCAAGTTGGTAGATCTCTGAACCATCGGTGTTCTGCACAATGACAGTGGCCGACGGATCGGCAGCGTCGCCCATTTCGGTGGGTGGTGTGGGAGATGTGATCTCTGAACCAGTTGGTCCATCGGTTGTAGAAGGTGCGTCGGTACTTGACGGTGGCAATGTTGAATCGGCAGTAGCGGGAACTGTCGTTGAACCATCGATCGGAACTGACGTGGCAACTTGTGGGAGTTGGCGTGACGGTCCGCCTGGTGCGGTCGTCGTAACTGCAAGAGTCGTCACTGGAGCGGTGGTCGATGAACCGTCAACTGTTGTTGACGAGCCACCAGCGACTGTGGTTGACGAGCCATCGGCAATGGTTGTGCTTGAGGTGTCAACTGGCGCAATTGGTTGTGCCAAAAGAACTGGGCGAAGCAAAACAGCTCCGGTCACTTGCACTAGTCGCAGCGCTTCGTCTTGGTTGTCGACTCCGGGAAGGTTGACCACGATGGCATCGCCCTGACGAATAATTTCAGGCTCGGCGACACCAAGAGAGTCGACTCGGTCGCGGATCCGTTCGACCGCAAGGTCGAGGCTGACCGAGTCATACTCGCCCACCGGTTCTTGGGTAACTGAAATTCCACCCTGTAGGTCAAGACCAAGGGCAGGTTCGTTGCCAGCGACGAGGTTGCCGGCGAGAGATCCGAAGACAACGACTAAGAGGCCAACGAGAGAAACAACGAGACGACGCGTCATGGCTGGTGTAGTCACTCGCTGTCGGGTTCGGTCGACTCAGCAGCGATTTCTCCACCTGCTGGTTCGACGACTGGATTAATACGGCGCAGCAATGATGAGCGCGAAACTCGGATCTCGGTGCCTTCAGCGATTTCGAGCCAGACAACATCGCCGTCGATTGCGTTAACGAAACCAAAAATACCGGCGTTCGTAATGACCTCGTCACCTTCGCCGATCGCGCGCTGCAACTCTTGGGTCTCTTTGAGACGGCGACGTTGCGGGCGAATCATCAAGAAGTACATGGCGGCACCAATGGCCCCCATAAACAAAAGAGTGACGACGAAACTTCCACCACTGTTTTGCTTTTCAGAAGCGGCGGCTAAGACAGAGGATAAAGACTGAAAAGTAGACATGAATTTCCCTAGGATCGCGGGTTGAATAACCCGTAGAACTCTAGTCCGTACTGCACCAATTTGGGGACTCGCCACGGTCCATAACGGCTCTTTTCAGGTGCTTAGCCCCAAATTGCCAGAATTTCCTGACGCAAAATGTGTAGACGGCCTTGGCCGATCGCTTCTCGCATGTCCTTCATCAGATTGAGAGTGAAGGCGATGTTGTGCAGGCTCAAGAGGCGGGCTGCCGTGGGCTCGTTGACCTGGAACAGGTGACGTATGTAGCCCCGAGTGTGACGTTGGCAAACATCACATGAACAAGCCGAGTCAATTGGTTCTTCACTGAAAGCATGTCGTTGATTCTTGATATGTAGTTTTCCGGTGCTCGTGAGTGCGGTACCGTGCCGACCGATTCTGGTTTGCATGACGCAGTCAAATTGATCGACTCCGAGCCATACGGCTTCAATCAGGGACGCGGGGTCACCTACCCCCATCAAATACCTCGGGCGATCGGTTGGCAAATGAGCGATGGCTGAAGCCAACGCTGGGATCATCTCATCGCGCGTTTCTCCAACTGACAAGCCTCCGATTCCGTATCCGTCAAAACCCGATCGATTCTCAGTTGTGATTGCGACTGTGCGTTGAGCGCTTTCGGCCCGCATTGCTATATCGGTTCCGCCTTGAACAATGCCGAACAATGCCTGATCGGTACGTTGATGCGCAGAGTGAGCTCGCTGAGCCCACATTGAAGTTCTTTCAAGAGCTAAACGAATGACCGACTGGGGTGATGGGAGCGGCGCACATACGTCGAGCACCATCTGAATGTCGGCTCCGAGTAGTTCTTGCGTGGCAATGGCTGACTCTGGAGTAAAACGATGGCTACTGCCATCGTACGTTGATTTAAACGTCACGCCATCATCGTCAACTTTTGGATTGAGCGAGAAAACCTGAAAGCCACCCGAGTCGGTGAGTGTGAGACCACGCCATCCCGCAAATTTTGCGAGTCCCCCGAAGTGCGCAACGGTCTCTGCTCCTGGTCGCAACATGAGGTGATAGGTATTGCCCAAAACAATTTCGGCACCTAATGATTCGTAGTCGGAAGCACTGAGATACTTAATTGCACCGCGAGTGCCGACGGGCATAAAAGTTGGGAACTGGTATGAGCCGTTGGCCGTTGTGGCAACCCCAGTGCGGGCCGCTCCTTCAGTTGCGGTGATATTCAATGTGACGGGGTGCATCTTTAACTCTCTTCGGCGTGACGATTGAGCAACATGGTGTCGCCTAGCGACAAGAAACGGTAGCCATTATCGAGAGCTGACGCGTAGATATCACGCCAACGATCACCGATAAATGCATCAATCATCAACAACAGAGTGGTTTTAGGTAAATGAAAATTGGTCATCATGAGATCGACACATTGCCAATTGAATCCACGATGAATGAAGAGGTCTGTACGACCAGAAAGTTCGTCTCGTGCTGCCGCACTTTCGAGGGCCCGTACAGCGGTGGTGCCAACTGCAACAACTCTCTCGGCAGAGCGAACCTGAGTCATGACCTCTTCGTTGACTGCGTAGTACTCGGTATGCATTTTGTGATCAAGAGGATTGTCGGTCTGTATTGGTTGGAAAGTATCAAGACCGACAACTAACTCGACTCGAGCAAGTTCAACGCCCATCTCGCCGATTTTTCGCAACAAATCAGGCGTGAAATGCAGGCCTGCTGTCGGAGCGGCAGCCGATGCTGGACGACGTGAGTACACAGTTTGATAACGATCAGAATCGGGAAGTGAAGAAGTAATGTATGGAGGCAAGGGAATCTCGCCGATGCGATCAAGAAAGCTCAGCGCATCGTCGTTGAAGCACAATTCAATTTCAAAAGAATCACCGCTGTCGAGACGGCCGTGAAAGATGCATTCACTCGCTGATTCAACATGATGCAGAATCTCGCCATCCTTGAGTTTTCCGCCAGGTTTCACGAGCGCTGACCAGCGTCGAGAATCGGGAGTCAGAGAATCGAGGAGCAGAACTTCTACGTTGCCTCCACTCGCTCGTTTGAGTCGAAGTCGACCAGGAATGACTCTGGTGTCATTGACGACCAGCAAGTCTCCAGGTTGAAGATATTCAGGGAGGTTGAATACATGTCGATGTTCGATCGATGTAGCACCACGATGACGACCTAGATCGACAAGAAGTTGAGCATGATCTCGGGGCTCGGCGGGTACTTGTGCAATGCGATCTTGGGGAAGGTCGTAATCAAATTGAGAAAGTTGCACCCGAAGAATCCTAGGAGAATAAACCGGGAACTTGTTGAGGTGCGGTTAAGCCAATGTGTTCCCATGCGGCCGGCATCGCGACTCGGCCGCGCGGTGTACGAGCGATGAGACCCTGTTGGATCAAGAAAGGTTCATAGACGTCTTCGACGGTTTCGGGTTGCTCGCCAATACCAATGGCCAAAGTTGAGAGTCCGACTGGTCCCCCATTGAACTGTTGACAGAGCGATGTCAAAATTGATCGGTCGACTTTGTCAAGACCGCGATGATCGACTCCGAACACTGCGAGACCTTCGTCGGCGATGGCGCCGGTGATTTTGCCATCTCCACGTACCTCAGCAAAGTCGCGTACACGTCGTAATAAACGGTTCGCAATTCGTGGCGTACCACGACTGCGTCGAGCTATTTGGTGCGAACCTTCTTCGTCAATCGACACGTCAAGGATTCCGGCTGCACGACGCACAATGGCATGAAGTTCATCATCGTCGTAATAGTCGAGACGCGCCACTAATCCGAACCGATCACGTAACGGCCCAGTAATCATGCCGGTGCGTGTCGTTGCGCCGACCAGAGTGAATTTCGGTAATGCCAAACGAATACTCGACGCAGCTGGACCTTTGCCGACAACGATGTCGAGTTTGAAGTCTTCCATTGCTGGATACAAAATTTCTTCGACGACTCGGCTGAGACGATGTATTTCGTCAATAAAGAGAACATCCGATGGTTCGAGTTTGGTCAAAATCGCTGCAAGATCGCCGGCTCGTTCGAGTGCTGGACCAGACGTGATGTGTAGACGTACGCCCATCTCTGCGGCGATGATGCTTGACAGTGTTGTCTTACCTAAACCTGGCGGGCCTGCAAAAAGTAAATGGTCGGCGGCTTCGCCGCGACGGCGAGCGGCTTCGAGAACGATGCCTAACTTCTCTTTAAGTTCACGTTGCCCGATGAACTCTTCGAGATGCTTTGGTCGTAAACCTGATTCGTCAGATTCTTCGACGACGTCTTGAATTTGTGGATCCAGAAATTCATCCCGCACGGCGAGCCCCTAAAGCTTGTAACGCATCGCGCAAAAGACGCTCTGCTCCATCTTCAATTGAAACGTCACGTAGAACCTCGCGGATTTCAGATTCGTTGTATCCGAGTCCTAGTAGTGCCTCGCGAACATCTGATATCACACTGGTTCGTCCACCGCTAGATGGTTCATGATTGTCAAGAACCGGTAACGACAAGCGGTTCTTCAGCTCAATGAGCAATCGCTCAGCCGTCTTCTTGCCAACACCAGGCACCATCGTGAGTGCTGCCAAATCTGATGACGCAACAACTTCAAAGAGTGCGACGGGCGACAAAGTTCCGAGTACGGCCATTGCTAACGATGGTCCGACACCATGAGTCGCCAAAAGAATCTGAAAAGTATTCTTTTCATCACGAGTTAAGAATCCGAATAAGGTTTGAGCATCTTCACGAATGTGATTATGTATGTACAAAAAAGCAGGCGAAGTTGGTTCGAGTTCGGCCAAGGTGCGCGGCGTGACAGTGACGAGATATCCCACACCGCCGACTTCAATCAGCGTTGTTCCTTCGCCGTGGCGTTCGAGAACTGTTCCGCGCAATGAACCGATCATGTCAGACGCACATTCATATCAGGCAAATCAGGCATATCAGGCATATCAGGCCGTCTTTCGGCTTCGGGCGCGACCATGAATTGATTCGGCACCAGCGGCAATCAGTTTTTGATGCATGGGGGCCACGGCAAGATGACACAGTGCCAAAGCTGCAGCATCAGCGGCGTCTGCTGGTTGCGGCAACGAGTTCAGACCAAGTCGAACTTGCACCATTCGCTGCACCTGCAACTTGTCGGCGCCTCCCCAACCAGTCACTGTTTCTTTGACTTGATTCGGTGTGTATTGAACCACCGTGCAACCGGCAGCTGATGCCAGAGCCAAAGCAAGTCCGCTGGCTTGACCGACGCTCATGGCCGTTCGAACATTGACCTGAAAGAACAACTGCTCAACGACCACGGTCTGGGGTTCAAATTCGCGTAATAAGTCACTGATGTCGCTATGCAGGCTTGCGAGGCGCTCGGGTAACGGCATGGTGGGTGGGGTGCGTAAGACCCCGAGCGAAACAGCGGTAACCGATTGTGGACCATGAGCGTCGATCACGGCATATCCGCAACGGGTCAGACCGGGGTCAATTCCGAGAACCCGATGGACCGCATTCTTGGTCGTCGTGGGGTCGCTCGGTACGAACATGCGTACGATCATAACTGATTGATCGCCCCATGTCGTGGAACATGGCATTGTTAGGCATGCGTAGAGAACGAAACTCCGGTCAAAAAGCAACTCGGTCACTTCTCGTGTTGGGACTCATTGGGTCATTGGTGGCCTGTTCGAATGCCACGAACTCCGATTCAAGTGCCGCAACGACAGACAGTTCCCCAGGAACTGCGGTTGATGGTGCAGACTTGGCTCAACCGACATGCGAACAGCCCGGTGTATTGACCTGCTTGTTGCCATGGCCGGACAATCGCTTAACGGTGCCCGATTTCAGTACGCCAACTGGACGTCGTTTGGCGATCCCGAGTGACGCAACTCCAATCAATGTGGATGGTGTTGCACTTGACGTTACTGACCAAAATCGCGGTGATGGATTCTCGCCAAACTCAGTCATTGTTTTTGCTGCTCCTGATGTGGACTTAGTAAAAAGTGGCGTTCCGAACTCAACTGCTATTGAGGACTCGTTGCCTAATTCATCATCTAGTTCAAATCCGATTTCCTTGCGTGATATCGACTCGGACACTGATTGGCCTTTCTGGGGCGAGTTAGACGAACCTTCGGGTTTGGTCACTCTTCGTCCAGCAGTGGCACTGACCGAAGGTCATACATATCAGGTAACGATTGGTGAACTTGTCACTGGCCAAGGTGAATCAGTTGATATTGACGCGAACAAGCAACAATGGATTTTTACGGTTGCAAGTGAAGAATCGTTATCTAGTCGTCTGCTCTTTGAGCGTTCAGTGGCGTATGAACAGATCGGTGATGGAGCCCCAAAATTCACAGTTGACACTGTGACGCCGGGAGACGCTCAAACAATTGAGGGAACCTTAGAGATTCCGAACTTCCTTGATAATGATGGCTCGCCTGGTGGAAAACTGCTGTTTGATTCGGCAGGGAACCCAGCACTTAATCCCGAGCATCCAATGTATGACGCGGCGTTTCGTTGTGTGATCCCTAATGAAGTATCAACTCCAGTTCCAGCTTTGTTGTATGGACATGGATTGCTGGGGTCACGCAGTCAAGTTGATTTCTTTGGAGCCTTTGCGGGTCAGGGAACGATTGGTGCATGTGCCGTTGACTGGTTAGGAATGGCTACTGAAGACGTAGCCAATCTGGCGGGCATTTTGAATGACATGAGTCGTTTTAACGAACAAGCCGATCGAATGTTGCAAGGGATCATCGCGTTTCAGATGCTCGGACGCCTGACGAACAGTCCATTGGGCTTTGTGTCGCATCCAGCCTTCCAAAATGACGATGGATCACCCATCTTGAAAACTGACGCAACTGTTTTTGTCGGAAACAGTCAAGGCGGGATATTGGGCGGTGCAGCGACTGCAATTTCTTCCGAATGGAGTCGCGCAGTCTTGGGTGTTCCCGCCATGAACTATTCACTTCTTCTTCCGCGGTCAAGCGATTGGCCCGAGTTCCAAGTGATCTTTGACAAGGCATATACGAGAAGCGAAGATCGATTGTTGACACTCGCATTGATCCAACTTTTGTGGGATCGCGGTGAAAATGGTGGCTACGCTCAACACCTCACTGCTGATCCTTATCCAGGACTTGAAGCCAAGAATGTGCTCTTGGTTGAAGCTTTCGGTGATCATCAAGTGGCCAACGTCGCGACAGAAGTTTTCGCTCGCACCATTCAAGCCAAAATAGCTACACCTGCGCTGAAAGATGGTCGCAGCTTGTCAAAGACTCCGTTTTGGGGAATTGATCCGATTGATGGTTATCCCTTTGCGGGATCAGCGTTGGTCATTTGGGACTACGGAACTCCTGCCCCACCGGTTGGAGCGGCTATACCCACCGATCCGGAGTACGGACGAGATCCACATGGGGCAGGCAGCGACGAGCCGCTTGTGCTGGTACAGGCTCTTGGCTATTTACTGGGTGGGCAATTGCTGAACGTCTGTGGAGAAGGTCCCTGTATTGGTAAGCAAATAGACGGCTAAATCTGTAACGGTCTTCAGCACTTTTTAATGGCGGCAGTGATGTCGTCAACCGATCGGAAGGTCAGGCCCGCTAGCGCGCGATGTGCGTACACGATCTTGCCTTGACGGTCGACAACGAAAACGCTGCGGCGCGGGAAGCCGAGTGGTCCAAGAGTTCCGTAAAGGGTGGCGACTTCTTTGTTGACATCTGCCAACAACGGAAATTTGAACCCATGCTTGCCCGAAAAGTCTTCATGGCTTGACACGTCCTGGGCTGAAATTGCGAGAACTTGTGCATCGAGCTGCTCAAATTCTGCAAGCTCGTTGTTATAAGTGTTGAGTTGTTTGGTGCACACCGGTGTGTCATCACCTGGGTAAAAAACGAGTACAACTGGCTTACCCGAGTAATCATTCAACGCATACGACTTGTTGGCCGTACCCGGAAGTGAAAAGTTGGGTGCGGTATCTCCTACTGAAATGCTCATCCGAGTGACTCCATAATCTCATCGCTGATATCAAAATTGGCGTAAACATCTTGGACGTCGTCGTTGTCTTCGAGCGCATCCATGACTTTCATGATTTTAGCCGCGGTTTCAGCGTCGGTGACATCAATGATTGTTGAAGACACCATGGTTGACTCGGCCGACAAGACCTCAATGCCGGCAGCTTCGAGCGCAGTTTTTACGTCGTACACGGCATTCGGTTCACTCAAAATCTTCCACGATGAACCATCGCGACTGATGTCGTCTGCGCCTGCATCGAGAGCAAGCAACATAATGTCATCTTCGCTCGTCGTTCCTCCGACGTAAATGACTCCGCGTCGACTGAACTGCCAGCCAACCGCTCCCGGCTCGGCCATGGCGCCACCCAACTTAGAAAAGATGTTTCGAACGTCGGCACCGGTGCGGTTGCGATTGTTGGTGAGCGTGTCAACCAACATGGCAACTCCACCAGGGGCATAACCCTCATAGGTGATTGATTCGTAGTTTTCACCTTGAGCTTCGCCAGAACCTCTTTTTACTGCGCGGTCAATTGCGTCGTTCGTCATTTGAGCGGCCTTAGCTTTTTGCATGACGGTACGCAATGTGGCGTTTGAGTTGATGTCTCCTCCGCCTTCACGCGCTGCTACTTCAATCTGACGAGCGATTTTGGCGAACAACTTTCCGCGAGCTTTGTCGGCTGCGCCTTTTTTATGTTTGATTGTCGCCCATTTGGAATGTCCGGACATGGTCTACCTCTTGCTCGTTGTTTCTGAATCGTGAATCATGGAAAGAAAAATCTCGTGTACCCGTAAGTCTGACACGAGTTCGGGGTGGAAAGAACTGGCGAGAGCATTTGCTTGACGAACAAGCACTGGGTGTTCATTAACCGATGCTAGGACTTCGACACCATCGCCGATTGATTCGATAATCGGCGCACGGATGAAAAGTGCATGAAAGGGAGAATCAAGAGAGGTAACTGAGATGTCTTGTTCAAATGAATCGTTCTGGCGCCCGTAGCCGTTGCGTCGAACCTGAATGTCCATGGCATTTAACGAGATCTGGTCTGGCCTGCCGTCTTGAATAGTGCGGGCCATCATGATCATCCCAGCACATGTTCCGAATACTGGAAGACCCTCGTGAAGACGATGCGAAAGCTCAGTACCAAGACCCGATGCAACCAAAAGGTTGCTCATGGTTGTGCTTTCTCCGCCAGGCAAGATGATTCCGTCGAGGTCATCAAGATCGGAAATATCTTTCACCAAACGAGACTCAAGACCAAGGTCGGTGAGTCGTCGAACGTGCGCGTCAAAGGCTCCTTGGAGCGCGAGCACGCCGACTAACACGCGAGGGTTCACCTGGGGGCCTCATTTAGAAAGAACCGTTCACCAGCCGCGTTCGGCGTAACGCTGGTTGATTTCGTCCATGCCGATGCCCGTCATAGGCGCTCCGAGACCGGCGCTGACCTTGGCCAAAACTTTGGCATCCATGTAATGGGTCGTAGCTTCCACGATTGCTTTGGCGCGAGCCGCAGGGTTGTCGCTCTTAAAAATACCCGAGCCGACGAAAACCGATTCTGCACCGAGTTGCATCGCCAACGCAGCGTCGGCTGGAGTAGCTAAACCGCCAGCACAGAAAAGTGGCACGGGGAGCTTCCCAGTCTCGGCGATCTCTTGGACCAATGACAGCGGAGCCTGGAGACGCTTGGCCCACTCGAAAAGTTCAGCCGAATCTGCTGAACCAATCTTCTTGATGTCACCAAGAATTGAGCGTAGGTGCCGAACTGCTTCAACAACGTTTCCGGTTCCGGCCTCGCCCTTTGAGCGAATGAGTGCTGCTCCCTCGCTGATACGACGTAGAGCTTCACCCAAGTTTGTTGCACCACAGACAAACGGAGTTGTGAACTTGTACTTGTCGATGTGGTGTGCTTCGTCGGCTGGCGTGAGTACTTCGCTCTCGTCGATGAAGTCAACGCCGAGCGCCTGCAAAATTTGTGCTTCAACAAAGTGTCCGATTCGAGCCTTGGCCATCACCGGAATCGTGACTGCGGCTTTGATGCCTTCGATCATGTCGGGATCGCTCATTCGGGCGACTCCGCCATCTTTACGAATGTCAGCAGGAACTCGCTCGAGTGCCATGACTGCGCATGCGCCGGCATCTTCAGCAATCTTGGCTTGCCCAGGAGTCACAACATCCATGATGACTCCACCTTTCAGCATCTCGGCAAGACCACGCTTGACAGGGAAAGAGCCAACTTGAGCATTGTTTGAAGAGGAAGACATGGTGTCAGGCTAACCGTGATCGGAGACTAGTGAGACCTCGAACTCGCCCAGAATCCGACCGGGCAACTTGATATTGGTCACTTATCGACGAGTGATAGGTGCTGGTTACGGCCAGGGTGTGTCAGCCACTGACGAACCGACAGGCACAACTACAGCCTGCTTATCGCGGGCTAGTTCAACCCATGTTCGACCTGGGGACAACAACATGGGCTCACCTGCAGTATCAGTCAAAGTCCAAGGCGAGAGATTGTCGGCTCGACTCCAAGTTCCTTCAGTCCAGGTTCCCTGTGTGAATAACCAAGCGACACCCGTGCCGACGGTCTGTGCTTCGGGGCTATTTTTGTCGGCTGAGCTGAACTTGTATTCACACACGATGACGACGACGTTGTCCATGTTGATTTGAACACCGTTGCTGTCGACGTGAGCTTTGGCATCGTGAAAACGAACGAACTTCACCAAGGTCGGATCCCATTGCCATGCTGTTTTCATACTGCCGTCCATTGTCAATTTCAAACCGGCAGTCGGTGTGCCATTAGGTGCAGAACCGTCGGTGCGATAACTGAATTGCGGGGGCGGTGTGCCGCCTCGGCCAGCGTCCAGAGCCCAAATGTTGCTGGTCTTCGAGAACAAGTTGTGTGGAGCCTTCTTGTCCGACGATCGAAAGAATCCCCCGCCCTTGCTTGCAGCAGATGCACTCATGTTGATGAGTTCAGATTTTTGAATCAGACTGGTGACAGCGGCGTTACCACCACTCCAGAGGAAGAGTGGGCGATTCAAAGACGTCAAGATATTGATGTCTTGCGAGCGACCCGAACGAATTGGGCCGACGGGATCTGCGCCCTGCGAATGGAAAACAACAGCGAACCGTGTCCACTTCTCGACATTCTCTTCGTACACAATGTCGGCTTCGTTGAGTCCAGTTTGCGGCCGTGCGCCGGGATGGTTATCGATCTTGGCAGCAATTGCCGGACGAACTGCGATGGCTTCGTCGACGACAGGTTGGCCTGTTAATGGCATCCGTGGCACGGGAACAGTTGTGGTCGTTTCGGGCACCGTTGTCGGGGCTTCGGTTGTGGCAACAGTGGTCGGCGCCACTGATGTAGTCGTTGATTCGGATGAATCTCCCCCGCCACCGCAAGCGGCTAACGCTATTCCAGCGAGGGCGATCGAAAAAGCAAAACGACGTTTCTGGGAAATTTTCACAGTTCCTTTAATAACGCAATTCGTTCATCAAGTGGTGGATGAGTGTTGAACATGCGATGGAAGAACCCGAGTTTCCCTCCGTCACTTA